>NZ_JBEYRP010000056.1:0-22639 GCF_040704085.1 Streptomyces sp. NPDC047841 | reverse complement strand
GTTGCCGATCGAGGAAACCACCGCCTCGGCGTATTCGGGCAACCCGACGCACTCGTCGGCGCCGGGCAGATCGACAGCGACTGCGTCGTGTCCGCTGGCCTGCAACTCGGGCACCACACGATGCCAGTACCAGGCCGCGCCGCCAGCCCCAGGAATCAAGACGAACTTGCTCATCTTTCGCACTCCTCGCTTCGTCCTCAGAGCATGGAGACCGTCGGGATCGCCGAAAGTCATCGGTGACGACGTGCTGGCTTCGATCACTTCTTGCGGTTCTGGCTCGCTTTCCGTGATGCGCGCACGCTGAGTGAAGGCTGTCGCTCCGATCAGGCTCCGGAAGGTTGCCTGAAAATGACCTGGGCCGATCTTGGTGTGGTCGACACTGCGGCGTCGTGGAAGAGACGTCGCCCCGTCTGGAGGGCCTGCTGTTACCGTCCAGCGCGGACGTGTCGGTGCTGTCGCTGGGCGTAAGCCACGAGGCGATACGCATCGACGTCTGCAGTACGGCGGCCGGAGCGGCATGCCCGGACTGCGGGAGCGAGATCGCGCACGGTCTGATCACCGCGTACCGCAGGGTCATCAACCCGGACAAACTCCTGTGCGTCTGAGCTGTCACACCCGGGGGCTGCCTCGTCTCCCTGACGAGAAGGTACGACGGGCGACGGAGGAAGGCGCGAGCAGGTGAGATCGACTGTGCGGAGACATACATCCACCTGCTGCGTCTTCCCGACGACGAGCCGCTATGAGCCTTGCGCGTGAAGGGATGCGTGCTCGAGTCGCCCCCCGAGGAAGGAGGAGCGGTCCGGTCCGCCTCCGCAACGCCGCCGTGATCCAGGTCCTGGGCTTTCGCACGCTGTTTCGCAGGCTCCGGACTTGGCAGGCCCGGTATCACGCCAGGGTGCCGGCACCGGCGCAGCCCACCCGCACCGGCGCCCCCGGATCAAAGCAGCATCGAAGAGGTTGGCCCGTACGGCCTTTGGTTCTACCGTGACCGGGCATGAGCGGGCAGGAGGGATCGGCCGTTTTGCGATTCAGATGGCTGCGAACCGGTCCAGCAGTGCGGCTGCCGCTGTCACGTCGTCCGTGAGTGGCCGGTCGGTTGTGTCCGGGTTGAGGACCGTCTCGGCGAGCGCGAACGCCTGCCCCGCCGGCAGCCCGGGGTCGGGTCTCAGGTCGCGCTGGCGCAGCGCGCGGACGGCGGCGACGAGTTCGCAGGCGATCACCAGACGGTAGGCGTCGCACGAGCGCATAGCCTGTCGCGCGGCCAGCGAGGCGAAGCTCGCCTGTTCCTCGACGCCCCGGGAGAGTACGGCGTGGCCGAGTGATGCGGGCGCGGAGAACGCCCGCAGATCGCCCAGAGCCGCCCCGGCCGCGTACTCGAGGATCATCACGCCGGAAGAGGCCGGCTCGTGATCGGCGAGGAAGGGGCGCAGTCGGGTGTAGGTGGGCTCGTTGAGCGTGGACAGGCGGGAGGTGGACAGGCGGGCCACCTGGGTGAGTGCGAGCCTGAAGTGGTCCAGTGCGAGGGCGAGTTGGGTTTGGTAGAAGCCGCCGTGGTGGTAGGCGGTGAAGTCCTCGGGAGCGATGAGGGGGTTCTCGGCGGCTGCGTTGATCTCCACCGTCAGGACCTGCTCCAGGGCGTCGGCCGCGTCGTGCGCGGGGCCGTGGATCTGGGGCAGGCATCGGAAGCCGTAGGGGTCCTGGATGCGGCCAAGCGGCGGGGCCGGCCGGTCGGCGGCGCCGATGAGCGCTCGCATCCGCCGGGCCACCTCGGCGCTGCCGCGATGCGGCCGGGCAGCGTGCACGGGCGCGGAGTAGGCCTCGTGGGAGCCGTCGACGGCGAGCAGGGAGAGCGCCGCGACGACCTGTGTGGCGCCGACGAGTCCGCGCAGTTCGTGCAGAGCGAGCGCGGACTGGCCGAGGGACAGAGCGTTGCTGCTGATCAGGGCGAGGGCATCGTTGTTGTCCAGGGGCTGGGGTTCGGGGGCGCCTGCACCGCGCCAGGGATGTTCTCCAGCGAGCGCGAGCCCGACCTGGGCCAGGGCGGCTATGTCGCCGGTGCCGACGGAGCCGAATTCGTTGACGACCGGGTGGGCGCCGGTCTCCAGGGCCTTGCACAGCGCCGTGATCACGCTGGGTCGCAGGCCGGCGCCGCCGGCCAGCAGCTGGTTGGCACGGACAGCGAGCATCGCGCGCACCTGGCGGGCGGGCAGCTGTCCGCCGATGGCGCCGGCATGGCTGCGCAGCAGGCGCAGGCCATGGCCGGCGGCGGCCGCGGCGGGCACGTCCTCATTCCGGTTGGCGCCCACTCCGGTGGAGCGGCCGTAGACCCGCCCGGCGGCCGCGATCTGGCGGGCTGCCTTCCAGGCGTGTTCCGCGCGCCGCATCGCGTCAGCCTCGGGGACGGGGCGCGCGGCACCGTCGGCGAGGCGTACGACGTCCTCGACGCCGAGCCCGTTGCCGTCCAGGACGACGGTCGCGGCCCGCGCGGACGGCACCCACTCCGACGCGTCCACGATGCGAGACGACATCACACTCAAACTCCCCTCAAACCAGGCATCTTGTCTTGCTGTCCGGCCATCTGGTGCAGCGGATTGGCGTCGACCCGTTGACAAGCTATTCAGACACAGAGAACTCTGCATGACGTTATACAGCCGGGCAAGGGACATCTCATGATCCAGTTCGATGCGGTCCACAAGCGTTTCCCAAACGGCACCACAGCGGTCCACGACCTCAGCCTCGAGATGCCGGAAGGCGGCATCACCGTCCTGGTCGGCTCCTCCGGTTGCGGCAAGACGACCACTCTCCGGATGATCAACCGGATGGTCGAACCGACCTCGGGCACCATCCGCGTCGGCGGCCGGGACATCACCCGGCGAGACGCGGCCGAACTACGCCGCTCCATCGGCTATGTCATCCAACAGGCCGGCCTCTTCCCGCACCGCACGGTGCTCGACAACATCGCCACCGTCCCATTGCTCCTCGGCTGGAACCGCAGAAAGGCCCGGGCCCGAGCCGCAGAACTCCTGGAGACCGTCGGCCTGGCCGCCGAAGCCGGCAAGCGCTACCCCCACCAGCTCTCCGGTGGTCAGCAACAGCGCGTCGGCGTCGCCCGCGCCCTCGCCGCCGACCCGCCGGTGCTGCTCATGGACGAGCCGTTCGGCGCGGTCGACCCGGTCGTGCGCACCCAGCTCCAGGACGAACTGCTGCGCCTCCAAAAGGAGTTGAGCAAGACCATCGTGTTCGTCACGCACGACATCGACGAAGCCGTACGACTCGGCGACCGGATCGCGGTGTTCCGCACCGGCGGCCACCTCGTCCAGTGCGCGCCACCCGCCGAACTCCTGGCCCGCCCGGCCGACGAGTTCGTGGCCGACTTCCTCGGCGCCGAACGCGGACTGAAGCTGCTGTCATTGAAGACCCTCGCCGAGGTCCCCCAAGGCCCGGCTCCGCAAGGCGACACCTGGACCCTCGTCCTCGACACGCAGAACAAGCCCCTGCACTGGGCCGCACAGGACGCCGAGATCCCGGTGCGGCCGCTGAAAGACAGCGACTCCCTCCTCGCAGCCCTCAACGAGTCGGTCGCTTCTCCCACCGGCCTGATCGTCCGCGTCGACGCCGACGGCGTCCTCACCGGCGTCTCCACCCGCGACGACATCCACGAACACGCCGGCCGGGCCCACACCGAAGTGAGGGTGGCTGCCTGATGCCGAAGTCGAGCCACACGCCGGAGTTGGGGCCCTGCCAGGTGAGGCTAGCCGTCCCGCAGCATGACGCGGCCGCCACACAAGATGGCTCTCGGCCCGTCACGTGGCCTCGGGCGTCTGCGCGTCCTCGCCCCACCAAGCGATGGTCCGCGGAGCCCGGCCGGCGGCCTGCAAGAAGGAACGGGCCCCAACGCTACGGACGGCAATCGGCATGAAACCCATCACTGCCCCGCTGGCGCGACCCCGTCGTCGCCACCGAGCGGGCCGCGCGAAGGAAGGCAGGGCCGCATGACGATCGACTGGTCGTGGATATCCACCCACACCGACGACCTCACCACCCTCACCCTCTCCCACTTGCAGGCCGCGCTGACGGCCGTTGCCCTCGGCCTGCTGGTTTCGCTTCCGCTGGCCGTGATCGCCCACCGGACATCCTGGTTGCGCGGCTTCCTGCTCGGCGCTTCCAACGTGCTGTTCACCATCCCGTCGATCGCGATCTTCGTTCTGCTCCTGCCGGTCAGCGGTCTGACGCGCACCACCACCGTGATCGGTCTGACGATCTACACCCTGGTCGTCCTACTGCGGAACACGGTGGAGGGTCTGGACTCGGTCCCGTCGAAGGTGAAGGAGGCGGCGAAGGCGATGGGCACGCGCCCCCTGCGTACCCTCCTCACCGTCGAGTTTCCGCTCGCGCTGCCTGTGATCATGGCCGGGGTCCGCATCGCCACCGTCATGTCGATCTCCCTGGTGTCCGTCGCGACCTACATCGGCGACGGCGGCCTCGGCCAGCTCTTCACCGACGGCTTCCAGCGCAATTTCCCGACCCCGGTGATCACCGGAGTGGTCCTCACCCTGTTCCTCGCCGTCGTCGCGGACGCCCTGCTGGTCGCCATCCAGTACGTCCTCACCCCGTGGACCAGGAGGCGGGCCTGATGTACGAACTGTTCAAGAACCTCGGGACGTGGCTGGCCAGCGGCTCCCAGTGGACCGGCCCCGACGGCATCGCCCACCGCCTCACCGAACACCTCCAGTACTCCCTGCTGGCCACGCTGATCGCTGCCGCCATCGGCCTCCCGATCGGCCTGCTGATCGGACACACCGGAAAGGGCGCGTTCCTCGCGATCAACCTCGCCTCCTTCGGCCGTGCCCTGCCGACTGTCGGCCTGGTCGTCCTGGTCTTCCTCGCCGGCGGCCTGTCGATGCTGCCGGTCTACGTCGCCCTGGTGGCCCTAGCGGTCCCGGCGATCGTCACCAACACCTACGCCGGGATGAACGCCGTCGACCCGGACGTGCGCGATGCCGCGCGCGGACAGGGCATGCGCGGCCACCAGGTCCTCTTCCAGGTCGAACTGCCGCTCGCGCTTCCGCTGATCATGACGGGCCTGCGGCTGGCCCTGATTCAGGTCGTGGCCACGGCGACCATCGCCGCATATGTCTCCTTCGGCGGGCTGGGCCGCTACGTCTTCGACGGCCTCGCCCAGCGTGACCTGGTCCAAGTGCTCGGCGGCGCGGTGCTGGTCGCCGTGGTCGCCGTGGGGTTGGACGTGGTCCTCGCCGCCCTCCAGCGCTTCCTCTTCCGTCACCGCACCGCGTAGGGAACGACCAATGAACCGACGTACTCTCCTCGGCGCCCTCTTCACGGTCGCCTCCGTCCCCGCGCTCTCCGCCTGCGGGAGCGGCATCACCTCACTCAACGGCCAGGGCTCCGCCGCCGGAGGTGGCGGCTCCAGCAGGGGCGGAGTCACCATCGGCACGGCCAACTTCACGGAGAACCAGGTGCTCGGCTACCTCTACGCGGCCGCTCTGCGAGGCGCCGGTGTGAAGGTGAGCGTCCGCCCCAACCTCGGCACCCGCGAGATCGTCATACCCGCGCTCAGGGGCGGCGACATCGACCTGCTGCCCGAGTACCAGGGCGCCCTCCTGAACTACCTCGACCCAAAGTCCACCGCCACCGAGTCGGGCGCCATGCAAAACGCCCTCACCCAGGCCCTCCCCTCCGGGCTCCAGGTGCTGCCTTACGGCATGGCGGAGGACTCCGACGCCTTCGCCGTCACCCGGGAGACGGCCAGGAAGTACGGGCTCACCTCCCTCGCCGATCTGCGCAAGCAGAACGGCAAACTCGTCATCGGCGCCGCGCCCGAGGTGAAGAAGCGCCAGGTCGGCGCGGTCGGCCTGAAGGAGGTGTACGGCGTGGAATTCAAAGAGTTCAAGTCGCTCGACTCCGACGGTCCGCTGGTCAAGGGCGCCCTGAAGAAGGGGGACGTGGACGTGGCGAACCTGTTCACCACCGACACCGACATCAAGGCCAACGACTGGGTGGTCCTCACCGACCCCCAGCAACTGATCCCCAGCCAGCACATCGTCCCGCTCATCGCCGACCGCAAGGCCGACGACACCGTCCGCAAGGCCCTCGCCCGACTCGGCAACCTCCTGACCACGGCCCAGCTCACCGAGCTGAACCGGCGAGTGGACAAGGACAAGAAGGACCCCGAGGATGTGGCGGACGCCTACGCCAGGCAGCATGGGCTGCTGAAATAGACGATCACCGGAGAGGCCGGGTGCCGTTCTCGGCTGGAGGCACGTCACGGTCACGATGTACGGCTCGGCCGACGAGGAGTGCGCCGCGGTCGGCGTCAGCAAAATGCTCCGCCCGACGCAACCGGCCAGATGCCTGAATGGAGAGAGTCTCTGGCCGAAGCGCAGGACGGCGGATACCGGATGCACCGTGGTTTCCCGCAGGAAGCAACGGCCCCCATCCGGGCCGGCGAAGGTGCCGGGCTGGGGACGTCTTGCCGATCAGGTGTCGATTCAGAAGGCCCTGGTCAAAGTGCGGCCGAGGAGAGGCAGCAGGCGGTCCCAGACGCTGACCGAACGAGCGCCTGGACCAACTACCGCCCGAACACGCGCCCCAAGAATACCGCCGGGAAGGATGGAACGGCTGCCTCATAGGGCGGCTGACCACTCCAGAGTCGGTGCTCGGGAAAGGCCCAGGGCACCGCCCCGACGCTAGCTGACATTGATGTTGAAGGTGGAGATGCTGCCGTCCGCCTTCGTCAGGGTGACCGGTCCGAACGTGATGATCACGTAGGAGGAGTCACCCCCTGGACCTCTGTAATACCCGGTCGCCCCGGTGACCCGGAACGCCAGGGCTGCGAGCGTCGAAGCAGTCTGTTCGTCGGCGTCGATCTTTGGCTGGGCCAGCTCGGTATGTCCGTTGGCTTCCGCCCAATCGCAGAAGCTGCGGGAGTCGCGGCTCATGTCGGGGAGGAGGCTCTGGTTGGCCCAGGCCCACATCCATGAGCCCGCCCTCGGGGCGAAGCTGCCCAGGATCTGCGCGGGCGCAGTCGCGGTCTTGTCAGGGAAGGTCCAGGTGATGGTGCCGGTCGTCTGGTCCAGATCCCAGCGGTCCGCCGAGCCCAGGCCCCAGGACGTGTGGGCCCTACCCACCTGCTCGATCATGTCTTCACCCTGCAGCAGGAGCGCTCTCAGGTCGGCTTGCTCCCCAGCCTGACCTGCACTATCCGCCTTGATCGCCCGCTTGAACATTCCCACGCTGCGGAGTCTGCCAGATACCTCCGACCGGCCGACGATGCCCCCGCACGACTGTCGCCTCAGCAGCGACAGGGAGACCGACTGAGAATCCGGCGCAGCACCGCCTCACCCGCTCATGCATCAGCCCAGGTCACAGTCTCGGAAGCAGGCAAGATCAAATGAGACGGGACATCTGGAGCGGCAGCGGCCGGAGCAGTACACCGCGTCGCGGCGGCGGTCGCCACCGGCGAACGTGATCCGGCCGCACGCCGGGCAGGTCAACAGTCTGATCGTGCGCCTGTCGCCGGTCCACTCCGCTCCCGGGCGATAACCCAGGGCTTCGAAGGCCCTGCCGGTCGCGGTCAGGCCACCACCTCCGATGAGACCGAAGACTTTTTTAGCTCCGTACGCGGCCATGAACAGGCCGAAGGTCAGCCGGAGGAGCAGCGGGCCGCAGTCGGCCGCGGTCGCCACCGGCCCGGTGGCGACCGCGGTGGGCGCCGTGGCGGTGGGGTGCGCCGCCGATTGGAACGGTTCGGGATGCGTTTGATCAAATGGCAATGATCCGACTGGAGCGCTGAAACGGGCGTTACCCCCAGCTCCTGCGGCCGCCGAGCAACCGATGACGACGTTCCCGGCGGAACACCGACAGGCCCACCGTCTACACGCTCGTGCCACACGGGTCGACAGCCCCCCACGCACGTCGATGGTGAATGCCGCGTGACCAACGGCCCGGGACGCGCTCCTGATCGTCATCTTCGCCACCGGGTCCGGACACCTGTGCTCCGCCGAGCCGGTGTGCGGTGGTCGTGGGCGTCGATGACCATCGGCGCACTCCTCTAGGAAACGCGTGATGACACTTCGTAGCAAGAGACCCCTGGCGGCCGGCTCACGCCGTACCGCGGTGGCGGCGGCGCTGGCGCTGACGCTCGCCGGCGCCGTGGGCGGGGCGGGAACCGCCTTCGGTTCCGCCGACGACACGGCCGCGCCCCGGCAGACGGCGCAGCCTGACTGGCTGCCGGACACACCGCAGAACTGGCCCGTGGTGGTGGACCACACCCGTACACCGGACGAGACCGTCACCCGTGGTCTGCGGCACTACAGCGAGACCTACGACACCGTCGGCGGTCGCCAGCACATGCAGGTGCTCACGGCCGACCTGACCGATCCGAACCTCCGGGTCGGGATGGTGGAGGCCGGCGACACCCTCACCGACCCGGCGGACGAGACGCCGTCCTCGATGGCCCGTCGCACCGGCGCGGTGGCCGGCGTCAACGGCGACTACTTCGAGATCCACGCCAGTGGACGCCCGCTCGGCGGCATCGTCTCCGACGGGCGCGTGCTGAAGAGCCCCAAGCCGGGTTTCGCCTCCCAGTTGGCCGTCAAGCCCGACGGCACGATGGTGATGGGCCCGGAGACGTTCTCCGGATCGATCACCGCCGGCTCCGCGACCCGCTCGCTCGCCTCGGTGAACACGGTGAACGACGTGTCGACCGGCGGCATCACTGAGGTCACCCCCGATCTCGGCGAGACCCCGGACCTGGCGAAGCCGTCCACGCTGGTGCTCGGCCGGGCCACGGACGGCGGCTTCGTCGTCGACAGTGTGCAGACCGGGGTGACCACCGTGCCGCGGTTGACCTCCGGCCGGCTCGGCCTGCTCGGCGCCGGCGACGGCGGGCAGTGGCTCGCCGACAGCCTGCACACCGGTGACAAGGCGGGCATCGCCACCCACCTCTCTCCCGACAACGATGTCACCGAGCTGATCAGCGGTGTCGATACTCTGGTCAAGGACGGCAAGGTCTACCGGGACCCGACCGGCACCCCGCCGAGCGGCGCCAACCCGGAGACGGCCGTCGGCATCACCAAGGACGGCAAGCACGCGGTCGTCGTCGCCGTCGACGGCCATGGCGGCGCTGCCACGGCCTTCGGCGTGACGCGGGACGAGGTCGCCGGTTACATGGTCGCCCACGGCGCCTGGACCGCCATGCTGTTCGACGGCGGTGGATCCACCACCATGGTCAGCCGTGCCCCCGGGGCCGACCGGGCCGAGGTCGTCAACACGCCGTCCGACCTGCCCGGAAACACCGAACGCCCGGTCGCCAACGGCATCTTCTTCTACTCCACCGCCAAGCAGCCCGGGCCGGCCGACAAGGTCGTCGTCAACGGCGGGAAGACGCTCACCACCGTAGCCGGCGGGTCCGTCCCGCTGCCGGTGTACGCCGTCGACCGGTTCGCCAATCCGGCGGCCGGGCACGTGCGGGTCCGCGTCGAGCCCTCCGACCTCGCCACGTACGACAACGGCGTGCTGACCCCGCGCCGCACCGGCACGGGCCGGATCATCGCCTCCGACGGCACGGCCTCCGCCTCCGAGAAGCTGGAGGTCGTCGGCAAGCTGAAGTCCCTCACGGTCTCGCCCGACAAGGCCGACCTCGACAACGGCGCCACCCGGCAGCTCACCCCGTCGGCCACCGACAAGGGCGGCGACCAGGTGCAGATCCCCGCCGAGGCGGCGACCTGGAAGGTGAACCCGGCGGGCCTCGGCAGCGTCGACGCCCACGGCCTGTTCACCGCCGACACCGACGAGGGCTGGCTCGCCGAGGTGACCGCGACGGTCGCGGGCGCCACCGGCACCGCGTCGATCGCCGTCGGCAGCGTCCACAAGGTCATCGACCCGATGACCAGCCCGGACGTCTGGCGGCTCAGCAACAACTCCACCGGCAAGCCCGCCACCCTGACCGCCGACCCGGGCGTCGTCCCGCCGGGATCCGACGAGTCGGGATCGCTGAGGCTTGACTACTCGATGCCGACCGGGTCCGGCGTGAAGCAGTTGGTGCTCTCCCCGAAGACCACCCTGAAGACCGACACGAACAACGGCCAGGTCCCCACCGGCATCGGTATGTGGATCAAGGGTGACGGCAACGGCATCGAGCTGGCCGAGAAGTACATCGGCGTCAACGGTTCCTCGACCACGTTCTACCCGACGTACGTCACCTGGAGGGACTGGCACCTGGCGGTGGCCCAGCTGCCCGCCGGCATGCAGTTCCCGCTGACCATCAGCTTCATCGACTTCCTGGCCATCAGCCCGAGCACCGCCTACAGCGGCTCGCTCAACGTCGCGGGTCTGCAGGCCCTGTACTCTCCGCGGCCCGTCACAGCGCCCGACTACCACGCCGTCCCGGAGAACCCCGAGTGGCTGTCCTTCGAGGAGGACTCCGCGGACTTCGCGAAGCGCGGCACCACCCTCCTCACCGGTGACGACGCCCATCTGCTCGCCTCCGACCTCGGGTCGGTGAGCAGCAACGTGATGGACTCCGTCGCCGAGCGACTGCCCAAGCTCACCCCGCAGGCCCGGCCGGACGCCGCCCAGTTCCTGGGCGACATGACGGACGACGGCAAGCTCGCGGATCTGCGGTTCGCCAAGTCGAAGATGGACGCGCTCGGCATTCCCGCGCGTGACATCGTCGGCAACCACGAGATCACCCAGGGCGCCGACACCGAGAACGGCAACTACAGTGACACCTTCGGCGACACCCACTACGCCTACACCCAGGAAGCGGCGCGGCTGATCGTCACCGACAACTCACACGGAAGCCTGCAGTCCTCGGACCCGTTCCAGGACCCGGAGGGCGCCCAGTACCCCTGGCTGGTCCGGCAGTTGACGGACACCACCGCCAAGGACGTACTGGTCGTCACGCACATGCCCGCCTACGACCCGCACCCGGCCGCGAACAGCCAGTTCACGGACCGCTGGGAGGCCCGCATGTATCTGCGGCTGGTGCAGCGCTACCAGCAGACGCACCCGAAGCAGCACGTGATCATGATGTACGGTCACGCCCGCGGCTTCGCCGAGCAGATCCTCGACCCCGAGGGCCGGAGCGGGACCACCGAGGAGGGCGGCATCCCGCAGTTCACCTTCCCCGACCTCGGCATGCCGGCCTACGCCCCGGCCGACCAGGGCGGCATCTACCACTTCGGTCTCATCCGGATCGGTGACGACGGTGACCTTCAGTACACCGTGGAGCCCGCGCTCGCGTCGATCACGGTCCACGGTCCGAAGGACCCTGTTGCCAAGGGCGACCACATCATCCTGACCGCCACGGGCGAGCAGATCGGCGGCGACAACATCGCACCGCTCACGATCCCGATCGCGGACCCGGCCTCCCACGTCTGGACGTCGAGCGACCCCAAGGTCGCCTCGGTGGATCCCGCCACCGGCGCCCTGACTGCCCACCGCCCCGGCCCCGTCACCGTCTCGGTGACCGCCGGCGGTGTCACGGCCGGCACCTCGGTCGTCGTCCGGTGATCTAACCCACCGCAGGGGTGCCCGGGCTCTCCCGGGCACCCTGGCCGGTCGACGCTGACCTTGCCGGGGACTGCCCGCACCGAGCACGCACGCCAGAACCGACCACCCCGACCCAGGCCACGGGCAGCAAGCGGACCGCCTGAAGCAGCCTCCTGCACTGTCCTGGCAGCCCTCACACCGGCCGCGGGCCGACCGGGCGTGACCCGCCGCACCACGCTGACGGAGCCGGGCCCCTCCGCCTCGACCACCACGCCCCCGCCGGCTTCGAGCACAGCGCGCAGCAGAGCCCGTCTCGCCGCTGCGCCGCGTACACGGCGCGTCCTTGCCTTCCGTGCCCACCCTGGCAGCTGACCGGAGGGCTTGTTACTCACTCGATCGTACGTGTGGGACAACCGCTCCGACACCGCGACCCTGCGCAACGACCGCGACCGGTTCGTCGACGAGGTGTCCTGGGGCTACGACCGCGACCACCGCGGTGAGGACCGGCACCACTGCGGCGAGGACCGGCACCACCGCGGTGACGACCGGCGTCACGGAGGTGAGCACCGCGACGGACACCGCGACTGACCTCGCGCGGCGGTAGATGACTCCGGTCTATGAGCCGGACGTGTCCAGGGTGGGTCGCCTCGTGCGGGGGCGGTCCACCCTCCGTACGTGCGTGGCGGGGTCGGCTGAGTGTGGGAGCCTACGGCTTGGCTGACGAGGGCATCGGGGACCCGGCCGGGGCAGCGGAGTCCGGCGCCCCGGCGTAGTCGGGCAGCTCGATGCCGTTGATCGCGCGCCCGACCAGCTCGGTGAACCATTCGCTGGCGAAATCGGGGCGCGGCTCGGCGTCTGGTCCGGGGGCGTCGCGGCTGAGGGCATTCAATCGGCCGATCTCCTGGTTGGCCTCGACGAACGAGCGCATCCGCGCCTCGTAGCGGGCGAACCCGGTGCCGGGGTCCCACTCGGCGGCGGCCAGCTCTCCGGCCAGCAGGTAGGCGCCGACCAGTGCCAGCCCGGTGCCCTGCCCGGACATCGGTGACGAGCTGAACGCCGCGTCCCCGAGCAGCCCCACCCGTCCGCTCGACCAGCGGTCCATCACCACCTGGGCGACCTGGTCGAGGTAGAAGTCCGGGGTGTCGTCCAGGTGCGCGAGGATCTCCGGGGCCAGCCAGCCCAGGCCCGCCATCCGCTCACGCAGCAGGCGCTTTTGGGCCGCGACGTCACGGTAGTCGACGTCGACGTCAGCCGAGGCGAAGTAGAACATGGCCATCGCTCGGCTGGCGTCCTGGATGGGCCGCAGGAGGGCTGAGCGCCCGGACTCCTGGTCCTGGTACTCGAGCAGCCAGCGGTCCAGCCCGAACTCGTTGGGCACACTGTAGAAGGCCAGCGCGTGCCCCAAGTGGCGGAGGAACCGCTCATGCGGCCCGAAGACCATCGCCCGCAGCTCCGAGTGCAGCCCGTCGGCCCCGACCACCAGGTCGAAGCGCCGCCGGTCGCCGCCCGCGAAGACTACGTCGACCCCGTCCGCGTCCTGGGCGAGCTCGGCGATTCGGTCGCCGAAGATGTACTCGACGCCGTCGCGGGTGTCGTCGTAGAGCACCTGGGACAGATCCCCGCGCAGGATTTCGATGTCCGCGATGAACCCGTCGCCACCATCGTCGTCCGCGCGGAAGGTCTCCAGCACCTGCCCGTCCGCGTTCACGGTGTGCGCGCCGGCGGTGTCGGTACACGCCGCGCGGACCGCCGCGTCCAGCCCCATCCGCCCGATGACCTTCTTGGCGACCCCGCGTGCGTCCACCGCCTGCCCGCCGGGACGCAGTTCGGGAGCCCGCTCCACCACGGTCACCTCGGCTCCCCGCCGGCGCAGCCAGTGGGCCAGGGCGGGTCCCGCGATGCTCGCCCCCGCCACCAACACCCTGGGACCGCTCACCCGCGTCCCCTGCTCGCCCGTACGGATCGTGCGCTCCTGCTCGGAGCCGTTGGCACTCATCCCTGCCTCCGTGTGCTTCCTTCCTTGCTGGAACGTTCCCAGCACAGGCCCCCCTGTCAGTGGATCCAGGGTGTGGACGGCGGATCCGCACAGAACTCATCGGTACGCGACCTGCCGCAGCCGAAAAAGCCGCCGCGAAGAAACAGCCGCCCAAGAAGACCCCGGCGAAGAAGGCGGCCGCGAAAAAGACCAGCAGGCCGCCGGCCCCGCAACGCCTAGGTTCGGGACCGTGCACCGACCGGTGCGGTCCGCGGACAGTCCGGGCGGGCATGGTTGTTGGGAGCGTGGTGGTGATGGGGACTGTGTCCCAGGCCTCACCTATTGCTTGCGGGGACGATCGTTTGGCTGAAGCCCGCAGAGCCTTTCACCGCGTAGGGGGACCTGGACCTGGACGAGATCGAGTTCGCGCCGATGGAGGCAGCGGGCGAGCGGGTGCCGCTGCTCACGCTTCCCGAGGCGCACGACCTGCTGAACTGGCTGCGGCTCGTCACCGCCGAGGGCGAGGACCACGCGCCGGAGGCCGGGCGCTGGGCCAAGGAGATCGCTGCCCGTGTCCCTTCACAGGAGTGAGCCGCCGCTGCTCGGTTGCCGCGGTCGGCTAAGCCGGCGATACCGAGAGCGGTGCCGGAGCGGCAGTGGCTGCACGCGCTGGTGCCGTCGGCCAGCAGCCGGCGAGCCTCGTCCGGGCCGACGGGACGGTGCCGTTTGCCCGCCATGTAGCAGGTGCCCCGGTGGACCTGCACGGGCGGCTTGCCGACTCCGATACCGAGTTCGACGATCCAGTCCGGCGGCGCCGGCTTCGCCCGCCGACCGTGCTCCTGTTCGGCTTCCGCTGCACCAGCTGCGCGATCTTGCCGTCGATGCGTGCCAGCCACATCGCGTGCCACACCCGCAAAGTGCGCAGCCGCTCCAGGTCAGGCGGCAGGTCATCGAACATCGGTTGCACGCGATCGTCCCGGGCATCGGCTTCGGCGTGGGCTGGCCGCCAGGGCGGGTGTCCTGCGGCGTCGCTCGCGCCGCGGCCCGCTGGCTATTCGCGTCTGGCGGCAGCCTGCCCGGTCGAGAACGGTCGCCCGCTCAGCGGGCCGCCGGGTGATGTTGTCGCCCGCCTGGCGTGAGGGCGCGTGAGGGAGAGGTCAGGGTAGGCGTTCTGCTGCCCGGGCCGTCCTAGTCTCGCGCAGTCATGCCGGTGGCCGCGACGAGGGCGCGGGCGACGCGCTCGGGCAGCTGGTGGCCGGTGAGGTGGTCCAGGCGCTCGGTGGCCGAGGTGCCGGGCAATCCGTCGCAGCAAGCGCGTTCTCGTTCCGCCCGCAGCAGTTGCCCTGATTGACGCTAACGGCGTAGGTGATCGGCATCAGCTTGCCCTGGGGGATGCGGCCCTCCCTGGAGCGCCTGCCAGGCAGCGCCGATTGCCAAGGTGTACATGTCTCGGCCGTAGTTCGCCTCGACGTAGAACACGACCTGGTGGTGTTCCTCGAAAGCGCCGGCGACGCCGGACCCCCACGACGCCTGGACCGTCCACGAACGGCGGTGGGAGGAGGAGCGTCAGCCGCTTACCTACGAGTCCATCTGGCGCGAGGGGGCCTGGCTTCCCAGCGGCCTTCTTCGCCGGCTCGGACTCCTGCACACCGTTGCCGTCCGGCAGGTCGTCACCGGTCACGAGGCCCGGCTGGGGCAGTGGTGGATCCTGGAGCTGGACCACGACTGCGACACCGGGCTGCGCAGGGCCGAGCTGGTGCGGGCTCTTACCGACCCGGAGCACGGTCTGCCGCTGGAGGTGCACGGGCACCGCAACCTGACCCCCGGTGGGAGCCTCGGCCTGGTCCTGCTGAAGGCCCCGGACCGCACCGACACCCTCCAACTGCGTTATGACCGGGTCGACTACGCCGTCATGCAAGACCGCGCCGAGACGTTCGCGGTAATCCGGCGGCGCGTCAGCGCCGTGACCGGCGAGGCGTCGCTGCCTGCGATGCCCGGCTGCTCGGCCACTGGCTGATCTACGCCCCAGGGCGCCCGGGCATCCGTCAAGGCTCCTTCACCCGATGGAATTGCTGGAACACGTGGATGTCCCATGCCGCATGCGCTTGCCGTACCGTTCTCGGACCGCGCCTGCCCAGGGAGGACGGCGGGCCGTACCGGGGAGAGGACGGCATCGAATGATCGGGGATGACCAAGAGGCCTGGAGCGCGCGAGCGGTGTGCCGGAGGGCCGATCCGGACGAGCTGTTCGTGGAAGGCGCGGCCCAGAACAGTGCCAAGGCGCTCTGCACCGGCTGCCCGGTGCGCACCGAGTGTCTTGCCCACGCTCTCGATCACCGTATCGAGCACGGAATCTGGGGCGGGATGACCGAGCGAGAACGCAGGGCACTCCTGCGGCGGCGCCCCCTGGTCGCGTCCTGGCGACGCCTGCTGGAAACCGCCCGCTCGGAGCACGAACGAGCGGTTGCAGCGGATGAAGGACATGCCTGGGACGCAACCGGATGACGATCCCGCGCCACCCTCTCCGGGCGGACGGCCCGTGGGGTGACGGCTGTCAGTCCGGCACGCGGCCTCGGTGACCGGAGAACCCGTCAGAACTTGGCGTACCGGATACACATGTCGGGCAGAGCGAAGTCCGCGGCGCGCTGACAGAAGTCGCAGATGCCTTCGAGCGCATACGCGTCCAGCAGGCACAGCAGGACCTGTCCGTCACCCGGGATCTGCGGCCCGGCCCGCCGCCGCGTGCCCGGCCCGCTTCGCCCTTTCGGCAGCCGGCACCGTGCCCTCGCAGCGGCAGGGGACAGGACTACCGACCCGGTGCTCTGCCCGGCTGGTGCTCCGGGGACGTCTGCTCATGCTCAGGCGCGGCGGGCCGGGGCGGGCGCTGCGGAGGCGGGGGCGAGGAACGGGATGCCTGCTCCTTGAGAAGCCAGTCGGCCATGGAACGGACCCGCTGGGCGAGCTCGGCACCCCCAGGGGGAGAAGTCTGCGGTGCGGCAGGAGCGCGCAGGAAGCCGGCCTCGTCGTAGCGGGCTGTGTATGCCGCGCTGGGATACCCTCCCGCCCGCACCTGCCGCCGTACTCCCCGCGCCTCCGCGCCGCCCGCGTCGCACCTCTGCCGTGCTGCGGCCGTGCGGCGCCGTGCACGAAGGCGGACTCCCGCCGTCTCGCCGCCGTGGCCCCGCCCGCGCGTCCAGCGACGCATCCAACCGCCCCCAGCCGGCGTGGACCGCGGTGAACCCCATCCGCCCTACCCAGGCGCGTGGGGTTCGGTGCTGGCGGCGGTCCCCTTCCTGCCCCCATCCGGGCCGGCGGGGGACCACCGCCACCCTAGGAGACTCCGGGCGGGTCAGTCCTTCAGCGAGCGCCCGCAGGCCGCGGCGCGGGCCATGACCGAGAAGGCACTCTCCCCGCCCCGCAGGCGGTGCTTGACGCGCATCCCGTCCAGGACGATGCCCATTGCGGACAAGGCGATGCCCGCCGTGCGGCAGTCCCGGGCTATGGCGGCACCGTCCACGCCCAGGGCAGCGATCCACGCCTTCATCTCCTCGGGCCACAGCCCCACCCGAACCCAGGCCTGCGCCAGGGTCCGCAACTCGGGGGTGCGCAGGTGCGGGGCCTGGTGGCTGAGCAGGGTGAAGGCGTGGGACTCCAGCGAACGCCGGTCGTCGCGGCGGCGGCCTGACCGGTCCGTGCGCCGCCGGGTTGCGGCGGCGCGGGCGGTGCGCCGGCGGACGGCGGCGAGGTCGGCCGCCAGGTCGAGACCCTCGCGGGCGGCGATGGCTTCCGCGGTGTCGGCCGGCGCACCGGATCTGGCGGGGGCGAGGCAGTCGTAGATCGCCTGCAGCTCAGGGTCGTTACGGCACCCTGGACACCACCGCGATCGCCGCGGTAACCGGGCTGGACCACCTCGCCCGGGCAGCAGCGGCAGGGACCACAGTGTCGGCCGCTGACCTGGCCGCGGACCTGGCAGACTTCGCCACCCGCACTCAGCCGGTCATCGAAACCTGGATCCTGCTCGACGCCGACCTTCCGGCTGGCACCGACATCACACTAGGAACCTACCGGCTGACCGTGCCTGCTCGCGCCGCCTTGCAGTCCCTGGTGGCCTTGCCGCGCATAGCCCGCCATCTACCAGCTCCCGCCATCGACCCGGCACTGCTGGCCGGTTCGGCGTTCTTGCGCACACCCGCTCCCCAAGGCCGCAAGTACGGCCGCGGCACGCTGTACTTCGCCGATCTCGACCGCCGGCCCGAGCGCCCGCACGCCGACATCCTGCTGACCTTGCAGATGTGGGACCTGTCCGCCAGCCTCCACCCCGAGGCCTACTACCACGTGGAAGCTGGCCGACACGTACGCGGCACCTGGGGCGGGCCCACGATCGAACCGGCCTTTGACCACCTCGGGAACGAGGTCGGCGAACACCACCGCCGCCACGGCCCTTACGTCACCCCTGGCCAGCTATCCGCATTCACTCACTTCTGCACCAGCGTCCACGCCATGATCACCACTGTGCGTTCACGCACCACCAGCGCCAGTAAGCACAGCCCGACTGCCGTTGCCCTGGACAGCGCCAGCCGTCGGCTGCTGCGCGCCTCGCAACGCACGTTCGGCGGCGACTTCGTCGACGAAGCCGACGCCGAGGACGTCCTGCTGGACTACGTCGTCGCCATTGAATCCCTGCTCGCCTTCGACGGACGCAGCGACAAACGCCGCACCACCCGGCAGCGCGCGGCCGCTCTGCACACCAGCGACCAGACCCGCTTGAACGTCTCAACCACCGTCGGTCGCGCCTACAGCCAGCGTTCCCGCTACGCACACGGTGAGCCCCAACGCCCCTTGTCCGACGCAGACATTACGGCTGTACGCAACGTCGCCTTCTCCGTCTTCCTGCGGTGGCTGATCACCACCATGAACTGTGGCGAGAAGGTCCTGCAGCAGCTGGATGCCTCCTTGCTGTCCGGTCAGGTCCGCACCGACATCACCACTGCCGTCGACCAGTACCTGGCCGCACACCCTGCCGCACCAGCGTCCTGACCGTGGAGACGGACCTGGCGCGCACACGCGGACCTGCCGGGCAGAATGCTTTCGGCAGGGCCCGTCTGTCAGCCTTGGCAGAATCCATGACTCCTCATGAGCTGACCACGCTTAAGGGCGCAGCAGCCGCGTTCGCCTGGCCATGTCACCGCCGCGGTACCGACTTGAGCTAACCATCCCGGAACGGACGCCCAGCGCATGACCTGACCCAGCAGCTGCGGCGTCAACGGGCTGATAACCGAGTAGGCGCCCCGGTTGCGCCATCGGGCGCAGCCGCAGAGGACGGACGTCTACAAGGGCAGGGTGCCACCGCCGAGGGACGGCGTCGCGAGGACCGCCGTGAGCTGGGCGGGCCCGATTTCGGCACCGAACAGTCGGCGGGCGGCACGGAAGAGTTGCGGCAAGACGTCGGGCACCCTGCACGGCGCTGCGGCCGAGGCTGGCCGAGCGGTCCGCCTGTGCACCGAGGTCCTCGCCGCGGCCCGCGAGGCGGGTCGTAGTACGGCAGCGGGGCCGACGGCGTTCGGACGCTGAACCCTTGGACGGGATGGTCGTTCAGCGCCGCGTGGGGAACCCGCGAAACCCCGTATGTCACCCTCGTACGGCCCGGGATGGTCGTGGTAGTGGGGGTCGACGTTGGCCAGAGACAGCGCTGGCCGCTGGCGGCACTCCGCCCGGTGGTACGGGCCCGCCCCGACCTCTCCGCCACCGACGTCCCGCCATTCGGACCCGGCTCGGGAGGCTGACCGTCGTGTCAGGGTGCGGCGCCACGGGGAAGCGCCGCACCCTGCCGTCCAGGGTAACGACGGTGATGCCCGGGCGCGTTGCGTTGCGCCGCACCCGGCTCACCGCTTTACAGGAAGCCACCTTTGATGGATGGCGCCGATGCTGGCGTGAGTGATCAGTGCGACAACGGCGCGAGGCCGCGCGGCGGTATCACCTTCCAGTGAAGGTGCCGCGCGGGCCCCCTATGGGCGGTCCTGCCTGTTGGTCAACTCGTCTGGTGCGTCCGGTGACGGGCGTACTGTCCTCTCGCTCGCCACAGGGGTGGGCTTGCGCCCTCCGTCCTGGGTGTCGGCGTTCTTGCCGTCCCCGACGCCCAAGAGGAAAGCCAGGATGAGGACGGCAGCCAACGCCGCCGCGATACCACCGGCCAGGTCACCGCCGGACGGCTGACGATCGACGCCGGCACTGATGAGCGGCTTGCGGTACACGAGGTAGCCGATGAGGCAGCCGATCGCCACAACGAAGCCGTTCACGGGGTCGATGTGCAGATTCACTGAGGCCCTTTGCGATCCAGGGGGCCAGTTTCGAAGGCCCCTGCGCTTGAGGCCCTTCGAACGTGTGCCTGTCACCAGGCTGTTATCTGCTTGGTGTGCGGAAGGTCACACCCGAAGGGCTTTTTTTTTGAGCCCTCGGTCCGGTGCAGACCTTGTCGACCAGGATAGGGCATCCAACTGGGCTGTCCGCACGCCACATTGGAGCATGGGCGACGACTGATCCGTTGGGGGTGAAGGTCGGCGTCGACGTCGCCCGTGACGGCCCTCATCGGTGCTTCGGTGAGCCGTGTCAGCCGCCGATCACCGCGGCCGCCGCGAGTTCGGTCCCAGCAGGCGGCCCTGGCACGGGTGCGCCGGGAAGCACCGGTCCACCGGTGCCGGACACGGCTGATGACCGTGCTGCGGCGCGAGGGCGCCAACGCGGTCCGCAGACGGCTGCATCGCTGCCACCGAGGCCCGAGTCTGGACGGGGCGTCGACGGCGAAGGCCTGCACGCCGTAGTCCAGGAGACGCTCGCTGCACACAGAGTGCTGCCTTCACAGGTGCGCGAGGGCTTGAGTGCGGACCCCATCCGTCGCTGAGCTCCATGGTCAGGGCGTTCCACGGTCCGTAACTCCCCTGCTGCCGCAGCTCTCGGCGAGGCCTTAGCGCTGCACTGCTCCGGCGCCTTCCAGAGCTGCCGGGAAGGTTCGCCGATCGCCAAGGCGGGGGAAGGGCGAGAGCGAGTTCTCAGCGCGTTCGGACGGAGGCTCCGTAGGTGTCGGTCTGGCGGAGTACGGCCACGTCCTGTGGCGGTGCCGGCCATACCTGGATGAGGTACCACTCGGTGACCTCGTCCGGGACGAGGTCGGTGGCGGTGTCCCGGCCTCGGGCATGGATGCGCAGCCGGTAGTCGCCAGGGCCGGCGAAGGAGAGCACCGGCAGCTCCTCGTCCAGGTCGTCCATCAGCCCTCGCACCATCAGCTCTCCCGACACCGAGTGCAGGGACACCTCGACGATCTCCTCCCACACTTCGTCCCCGGGCTGCGGGGCCTGGGTGTGGCAGGTGACGGTGACGTCGACGTCTCCGGTGTGGATGCCGGTGTGGATGGTGGCGATGCCGTCTTGTACCTCGATCAGGCCGTTGTGCTCGCGAGGCAGATCGGGGCCGGCGGGGCCGTTCTCGTCGCTGATCTGGAACTGGTGGTACTGCACGGGCACAAGCTGGCGCCCTTGCTCGGCCTGTTCGGTCATGGAGTGTTCCTGGGTGATCGGTCACGTGGTCAGGGCTTGATCCAGACGAGGAACCTATCCTTCTCCAGGACACGGTTGTGGAGGTAGAAGCGGCCAAGGGCCTTGCCGCCCTTTTCGTTCTGCTTGGCGTTGATCATGCGCCAGCTGAACCGGCCGCCTCGTTGATTCACAGCGCCGCGCCGGCCTCATGCGCGTCGTCCACGTACTTGCCTGGCCCTTGTTCAACTCGTCGGGCGGCGGCGCGCTGTCCGGCCTGAGTTCGGCCTATCCGCTGGCGGTCACGGCTGGAGTCTCCTCGGTCGCCTGTCTGGGGTGCCGGCTGTGCGCGCGCTCCCGCATCGGCCCCACCAAACCCAAGGCCACGGCATAGCTTTGAGTGATACTTGCTGCGTGTGCGGGGCGCGTGAGATGGGAGAAGGGGGGAACCGTCGATGGCGTGCGGCGCGCATATGCCCCTGATGCCTTGGAAGTAACTCTTATTTTGTGTGCTTGTAGGGCTGGAGTAAGGGCATCCGGTGGTCAGGAGGTTGATAACGATGGTTCCCCTGCTTCTGGTTCTTCTGCTGGCTCTGATCCTCTTCGGTGCGGGCTTCGCCCTGAAGGCACTGTGGTGGATCGCAGTGATCGTGCTCATCGTGTGGCTTCTCGGCTTCGTCGTGCGCTCCGCGGACAGTGGCGGCCGCAAGGGCCGCTGGTACCGCTGGTAGACGAAAGACATCCGGCGCGAGGAGCGCGCCACGCGCAAGCAATGAGTGGGCCCGGCCGACACGGCCGGGCCCACTGGCATGAAAGAGAAGCTTGCCTGCTGCGGTTGGGAGGGAACGGGCTTATCGGGCGCACCGCAGGGTACGTGAGTCATGCACCGGCCCCGCAGACTCAGCAGTGGAACCCTGCTCCTCCTGTCTGCGGGGCCGGTGCGTATCGCGCCTACATCTGCGGCGTGTTGTGAAAGTGGGGGGCACGGCGTGCACGAAATTGTCGGGTGGCTATGGATGTTGACCACGTCATGACTCAAGGACCAGCGCCTCGCTCACTGTCGGACGAAGCCCTCTCCGACCTGCTTGGCAGGCAACAGTTCGGCACGCTCGCCACCGTCAAGCGCAGTGGCCACCCCCACCTGACCACCATGCTGTACAGCTGGGACTCCGAGGGCCGCATTGTGCGGTTTTCGACGACGGCCGACCGCATCAAGGTCGGGCACCTGCGGCTGCCGACCGGCTGGCGGAGTCCGACGACCTGGACTGGAAGGAACAGCTTCCCCAGCCCCTGCGGGAGGGACGCTGGGACGAACTGACCAAGGACGTCGCCGCGATGGCCAACACCCGCGGCGGCCTGATCATCTTCGGCGTGCGGGATGCCACGTGCGAACTGGTCGGCATCGACCCCGACGAGGTGAACATCGAGCAGTACGCCCAGTGGGTCCGCAACCACGCCCGCAGGACCTGTTCTCAGGCGATGTCACAGCGGCTGCTCGCTCGTCTGCGAGCCTCGCGGCAGGGTACGTGATAGGTGCCGTCTGCGAGGCGGCGACCGGACCAGAGACCGGCTTTGTGTCGACAGCGGGATGTTTCGCCGCAGGTTATCTCACAAGTAAAAGCGTC
>NZ_JBEYRP010000055.1:0-23485 GCF_040704085.1 Streptomyces sp. NPDC047841 | reverse complement strand
CTCAAAGGCGACGGCGTCCACCACGCCATGCTCGGCATCGCCCGCCTGCACAACCTCACGCTGGCCGGGTGACGCAGAAACCACCAGGTCACCAGGCACGTCAAAGATCATTTACGGGACAGCCCTTAGGGCGTGGATCGAACGTGCTGGTCACAGCCACTCGTTGATGGCCGGGACCGGTTCGGCCCGTGGAAGACGGTCTATGAACGCCGTTCGCCGTGAGGCGCTTTGTTGTATCCCCGGATGATCCGGGATGAACTCGGAGGGGGTTCTTGGGTCACCTGACTTACCTGGCGGTGAAAGCCAAAGGGGACCGTAGCATGTCAGGAAAGCGGTAGCCGATCTGAAGGTGCATGACGACGGAGCGCCGCAAGACCCGCGCAATATGGTCAAAGCTGGATTGCTTAAAGCCTAATTTCCAGGGGCACAAGTAGAAACCCATCGGAACAGCACCTGAAACCGATGCTCTTGCCCTGTCTGGCTATGTGTCGTTTGGCTGGGCACCTCCGGGGTGGGAGACGCCTCCCAATGAGGGCGGCTAAGGAAATGAGTGGGCGACCTAAGTTGCGCTAGATACGTACCCTCGCCCGGGCCGTCGCCGGGCTCGGCCCCGACGGCGAGGGTGAACTGCGCCTACGCGGCGAAACCCTCCCCGCGCGCCTGAGCCGGCGTGATGCCGAGGTACGCCCGCGCATCCAGATGGTCTTCCAGGCAGCCGCCCGGTCGTGCCGGGGCGTTCGTCGGGGTGGCGGGCGGGCCGGCCGCCACCAGGCGGGAGGCCGACTCGACCAGCAGGGCGGTGTACGGGTGCGAGGGACCGCGCAGCACGTCGGACGCGGGCCCCTGCTCGACGATCACCCCGCGGTACATGACGGCGATCCGGTCGGCGAGATGGCCGACGACCGCGAGATCGTGCGAGATGAAGAGGTACGACGTCCCTGTACGGTCGCGCTGATCGGCCAGCACTTCGAGCACGGCCGCCTGCACGCTGACGTCCAGGGCGGACGCGGGCTCGTCGCAAGGACAGGGTCGGTCCCCAGCGCGCCTGGTTCGGCTACTCCGACGAAGACGCCTTCGCCGCCGGGCTGACCTGCGGTGGCGAACTCGACGTCCTGGTCCAGCGCGTCGACCCCGCGGCGCACCCCCACCTGGGCGCGGCCGTCGCGGAGGTCATGTCGGGCTGGCAGACGGCCGTAGCACAGGTCGTCGACGGCCCCGATGAACTCCTCGGCCGCACCTTGTGCTTCCTCGGCAACGTCAACGCGGCCCACGGATTGAGTACCTGTCGGCACAGCTCGTATACGGCGCCCTCGACGCAGCCGCCGGAGATGCTGCCGACCGCGTTGCCGTCCCCGTCCACCGCGACCGACGTGCCGATCGGCAGGGGCGCGCTGCCGTGGACGTCGACGACGGTCGCCAGTGCGAAGGGGCGTGTTTCGCGGCACCAGCGGTGCAGTGTGTCCGCGATGTCGAACATGGGTCTGTCTCCGTGGATGTGGGGAAGGGCCGCCGCCGCGCCCTACGGGGGCGGGCAGGCGGCGGCCCTGGGAGGTCCGGCAGCCGGACGGGGGGGACCGACTGCCGGACGGGCATGGAGTGCCCCCCGGTCAACTGTTCCGCTCCTCAGCGGCCCGGGGCACCCCGGTTCAGATCAACGCCTTGGCCGTGATGGGCACTTGCGGAGGCGGCGGCCGGTGGCGTTGAAGACCGCGTTGGCGATGGCGGGGGCCACCCCGACCTGGACGATCTCGCCGATTCCCTTGACGCCGAGCGGGTCGGCGTCGGGGTCCTCGCCCTCCAGGTAGATCGCCTTGAGGTCGGGGATGTCGGCGTTCACCGGCACGAGGTAGTCGGCGAGGCTCGCGTTGACGATCAGGCCGTCGCGGTGGTCGGTGACCGTGTGCTCCAGCAGGGCCTGGCCGATGCCGCCGACCATGCCGCCCAGCGCCTGGCTGTCCGCGAGTTCGGGCTGACGATACGGCCCACGTCGTACACCCCGAGCATCCGCCGCACCCGTACCAGGCCGAGCCGCGCGTCCACGCCCACCTCGGTGAAGACCGCGCCGTAGGAGAAGTACGAGTGGCGCGCGGGCTCCGGAGCCCCGGCGTACGCACCCTCGGCTTCGAGGTGGGTGAGCTTGTTGCGGGTCAGCAGCCGCTGGTAGGTCTCACCGCGGGCCGGGTCGTCCTGTGCGTGCAGCCTGCCGCCGCGGACCACGATGTCCTCAGCGGGGACGCCGTACAGCGGCGACTGCTCGTCCTCGACGGCCAGCTTGATTGCCTGCCCGCGGACCTTGTTGCAGGCGTCGAGGACCGCGGAGCCGACCACGGTCATGGTCTGTGAACCGCCATGCGGCGGGGTGGGCGGGTAGAGGGAGTCGCCGAGCCGGAAGGTCACCGCACGCATGGCCAGCCCGAGTGCGTCGGCCGCGACCTGGGTCTGGGAGGTGTAGGTGCCCGGTCCCATGTCGCTGGTGGCGGCCTCGGCCACCGCCGTGCCGTCGGCGTCCAGGCGGACCCGGGCCTGTGCGGGGTAGCGCCCGGGGTCGTACACGGCCGCGGCCATGCCCAGCCCGATCAGCCAGTCGCCGTCCCCCGTCGAGCGGGGCTCGGGGTTGCGCCGGTCCCAGCCGAACTCCCGGGCGCCCACGGTGTAGCACTCCCGCAGTCGCCGGGTGGACCAGGGCAGGCCGTTGGACTCGTCCTGGGCCGGCTCGTTGCGCAGGCGCAGTTCGATCGGGTCGACGCCGAGCCGGTTCGCGAGTTCGTCCATGGCCGACTCGATGGCGAAGGAGGCGTTCGCGAAGCCCGTACCGCGCATCCAGATCGGGGTGTTCACGTCCAGGGGCACCTTCCGGTACGCCTGGCTGACGTGGGGCGTGCTGTAGAACGTCTGGCCGGCGAGCATGATGGCCTCGTCGAACTTCTCGTACGACGACGTCTCCGCGTCCATTTCGTGCACCATGCGGCCAGTCGGCCCCGCCGGTCGCTGCCGAGACGGATTCGGTTGGGGCCTCCACGTCCGACGGTACAGCAGACACTTCAGCTGGCCCGTTCGCCGACTTCGACGGCGCCCGCTCATGGGCCGAACCCCACCGCATCCCGCATGCCACCCGCTACGCCGTCGTCCCTCTCACCGCCCCGTACACCTGCGCCGACGTCGAGAAGGCACTGGGCAAGCCGGTCCGCACCTGCGACAGCCCGCGCTCCGCCCGCATGAAGACCATCGCGCACTACGGCAAGCCGCTCGTCCTCACCCCCTGCGCTGACGACTTGGGCAGCGATAGAGACGGGTCCTCGGCGGTGACGTGAAGGCGGCCGTGCCATGCTGCCGCTCCTCCAGCACCCCACCTGGTGACAGGCCCGGCCCGAAAACTCCCTGGACCCTCCGAACCGGCTCGGCCATCATCCTCACGTGACCACCTACCTCGAGTCCGAGCGCCTGACTCTGCGCCCCTTCGTCGCCGCCGACGCGGACCTGCTGATCGAGTTGGACAGCGACCCGGCGGTGATGCGCTACCTGACCGGCGGCGCTCCGACCCCGCCTGAGGAGGTCCGCGACCTCGTCATCCCCAGCATCCTCGCCGGCTACGAGCGCTGGGATCACGACCTCGGCCTCTTCGCTGCGTACGAGAAGGACGGCGGCGCGTTCGTCGGCTGGTTCTGCCTGCGTCCACTGCGCAGCGGACCGCGTGAGGAGGCCGAGCTCGGCTACCGCCTGCGCCAGCCGGCCTGGGGGCGGGGCTACGCCACGGAGGTCTCGCGGGCGCTGCTGGCGAAGGGGTTCGCCGAGCTCGGCATCCGCATGGTCTGGGCCGAGACGATGACCGTGAATCGCCCTTCGCGCAACGTCATGGAGAAGCTCGGGATGACGCTCACGGAGAGCATCCCCACGCCGGACGACATGATCGCGGTTGAGGGTTCCGAGCACGGGGGTGTGCGGTACGAGATCACGAAGGGGCAGTGGGAGCGGCGGCAGGCGCAGGCGGTGTAAGGCGCGGCGGCCGCAGCGAGATGTTGCCGCCCGTCGCGCTTGCGCCGGCCGTCGGCTTCTCCGCGCCGACCCATGAGCAGTGGCAGCATCCGGCGGCCGGGGTGCCGCGCAAGTCGGGCAAGGAGGTCGCGGCCGACGCCGCGGCGGACGCCCTGTCCACCGTGCTGGAGGACGGGCTACGGGCCCGCCCCCTGTACACCGCGCGCGACACCGCACCGGACGCCGGCCTGCCCGGCTTCGCGCCGTTCGTGCGCGACCGACGGGCGGAGGGGAACACCACGGGCGGCTGGGACGTACGCCGGCACCACACCGCGGCGGACAACCACCCGGTCCTCGCCGACCTGGAGAATGGCGTCACCTCGCTGTGGCTGGGGGCCCGCTGTCCGCGCTCAGCCGGGTGCTGGAGGGCGTGTACCTTGACCTGGCGCCGGTGGTGCTCGACACGGGAGGCCGAAGTCGACCTCGCCGCAGGGGAATCGAGGAGCGGGGCGTCGCCCCGGACGCGGTGAGCGGCAACCGCGGCGCCGATCCGCTGGGGCATGAGGCGCGCACCGGCGGTCGTACGACATCGCTCCCGTGCTGGGGCCGGCCACCGCTGCGTGGAGGCGTACCCGGGGCTGCGGGCGCTGATCTGTCCGCCTACGACCCTGATGGGCCTCTGCCCGACACCGGGCCCAGCGAGGACGGACTCGACCCTCACGCTGCACGATCCGATCGCGCACCGTACCGGCAAAACGGCCCTGATCCGTAACTGGCGCGAGCCGGTGAACGAACGCGGCCTGCATTGGTGGCTTCGGGCCACCCGGCGTTCGTCAGTACGCCGTCGGCCGTCGCGGACGAGTGGACCTGTTACGTCGCCCCACGCCGTCCACGGATACGACATCGTGCCCCACCTGCTCCCGTCGTCGATCGCCGACATCGTCGACAGCTCGTCCCCGAACCGCAGAACCGCCGGATCTACCGCACCGAGTACCGGGGCACGACCCTGTGCGCACACCTGGACCTGCCGCCCCTCGCCGCCAGGCCGGCCGACTGAGCGAACGGACAAGAGGGCCCGGGAGCAGAGCGCACGGTGGTGGGGCCGGTGGCCCGGCTGCGGGCCACGGGCCTGACAGCGCCGGATCCACCCGCGGACCATCGAGGCGTTACGGAGGGGAAGGTGGCCGGCGGGGAGGGCAGCCTTCCGCGGTCGGAACCGTCCGGCCGCGGCGGTCGTGACCTGTGCCGTCAGCCGCCCTCGGCCGGTGCCAGTGTCGCGCGCAGACGGAAGCCGACGCCTCGTTCCGTCGTCAGCAGAGCCGCGGCACGCGGGCCGAGTTTGCGACGGATGCGGTGGATGTGCAGGTCGACGGAGCGACTGCGGCTGCCCGCCCATTCGCCCAGCCCCGAGCGCAGGTCCTCCCGGGTGATGACCCGGCCGTTGCCGCGCAGAAGGGCGGTCAGCAGCCGGAACTCCAGCGGGGTCAGAGCGACCGGAGCGCCGTTCACCAGCATGCGCTGGCCGCCCGGGTCGAGGCTGATCGGGGACGGCGCGGCGGCCACGTAGGAGCCTGGCAGCGTGCCGCCCGGCACCACCGGCAGACCCGCGGCGCGCCAGGCCTCGTAGTCGCCGACGATGTCGGTGGCCCGCACCAGTCCGAGATCGTGCAGGCCCGCGGCGGCCATGCTCGACATGTACCCCTGCGAGCACATGATGATCGCGCGCAGGGAGTGGTCGGTGGCCTCCTCGATGCGCCAGTTGCTGCAGGGGTCCAGCCGCCACTCCAGCACGTTCCGGTCCATGACGAGGGAGCCGGGGATCTCGCCCTCGGCGCGCCACACCATGTCCGCGCGCACGTCCACCAGCAGAGCGCCGTCCGCGAGTTCGGCGGCCGCGTCCTCGGGAGCCAGCCGCCGCAGGCGAGTGCGGGCGCGGGCCAGCAACTCGTCGATCGACGAGTGACCGATGTCAGGCGTGCCCCCCGAAGGGCCATCGGACCGTATGTACGCCGGTGACTGCATTGCGAGCAACTCCCTTGTCGTGCCTCGGAGACGGCCGGTGGTCGTCACAACCGTGGCGACGACAGCCGGCGGCGAGACGCGAGGGCGCGCGGCGGGAGTCGGTCATGCCGGGAAGTCTACGGGCGGAGTTTTGCGGCAGAGTTTCTCGATTCTGAAACAGATCCCGCATTGTCTACCGCCGAGCCGCGCTGTTATCAATGAGTCGTGACCACGAACACGCTGCTGACCAGGAGGATCCACGTGGATCTGCTGCGCGTCGGCACGTGCGCCTGTCCGCAGCGCTGAGGCGTCCGACCGAGCGCACCGCGCCGGCCTTCTGACGGCCCTGGGCCCCGCGCTTCTGCACGTTCCGCCTTTCTTCACCTGTCACTTTTCTGCCTGTACCGCACACGCCCGTGTACAGCTCCCCAGGTTGTGCCGTGCCGTCGGTCGTTCCCTGGAGAACCCATGCCTGCATCCGATGCGGACGCACCGCCCCAGAGCCGGCAGGACGTCCTGCCGGCCGGCCCCTCTCGCCGCGGCTTCCTCACTCTGACCGGCGGCGCCCTGGCCGCGCTGCTCTCGGCCTGCACGCCGGGCGCGGGGGACGACGCGTCGGCCCGGGCGACGGCGTCGGCCACCGGCCCGGCCCGGCGCGGGGGCACCCTGCGCGTGGGCGCCCCGCCGCCGCCCACCGCCCTCGACCCGGTCACGGCGTACGACGGAACCGCCATCGCCCTCTACCAACTGGTCGCCGAATACCTGATCTGGCTCGACAAGGACTTCAAGCTGGTGCCGCGGCTGGCCACCGAGTGGGCTTCGGACACGTCCGCCCGGAAGTGGACCTTCACCTTGCGCGAGGGCGTCACCTTCTCCGACGGCACGAAGCTCGACGCCGCGACGGTGAAGGCCTCGTTCGACCGGCTGCTCGACCCGAAGAACAAGTCGGCGGCCCTGTCCGCGTTCGACACCGTCCTCAAGGCAGGCGGCGTGAGCACCCAGGGCGACTCCACCGTCGTCTTCACCCTCGAACGACCCTTCTCCGACTTCCCGTACCTGGTGTCGGCCGGCAACTACAACGCGGTGATCCTCAAGACGGACTACGCCGGCGACTTCGCCGGGCACGGCATCGGCACGGGCCCCTTCACCCTCACGTCGTACGACGTCTCCACCGGCGCCTCCTTCGTCCGCAACCCGACGTACTGGGACAACCCCAGGCCCTACCTCGACGGTGTGGACGTCAAGTTCTACGCCGACGATCAGGCCGACCTCGTCGCCCTGCAGTCCGGCGACATCGACGCCCAGTTCCTCAGCCGGCCGGCGCTGGTCGAACCCCTGGGAAACAGCGGGGGCATCACCGTCGACAAGGTCAGGGGGACCGGAGTCACCGTCCTCACCCTCCGCGTCGACAAGGCGCCCTTCGACCGGAAGGAGGTCCGCCAGGCCGTCGCCTACGCCCTCGACCGGCCCGCCGTCCGCCAGGCCGCCGGCAGCGGACTCGGCGACCTCGGCAACGATCACCTCTTCGCTCCGTTGTTCCCGGCCGCGCCCACCGACATCGAGCAGCGTGCCAAGGACAGGGCGAAGGTCGCCGAACTGCTCAAGGCGGCCGGCCTGAAGAGGCTGCGCTTCTCCCTCACCTTCGACCCGCCCAACAAGGACTACGCGGTCACTGTCCAGAGCCAGTTGAAGGAGGTCGGCATCACCGTCGACCTCGACCAGCGGTCCTCGAAGGAGTTCTACGGCGGTGACCAGGCCAAGGACACGCCCTGGCTGTTCACCACCGCCAACCTGGTCGGCTGGGCGGGCAGAGCCGTGCCCAGCCAGTTCATCATCCCGATGGTGAAGAGCAACGGCGTCTGGAACGGCTCGAAGTACGCCAACAAGGCCCTCGACGCGGCCGCCGAGGCCTATGACACCGCCACCAGCGACGCCGAGCGGCGCCGGCAGGCGGAGATCATCGCCAAGGCCCTGCACGAGGACGTGCCGATCGTCATCGCGTACTGGAGCGGCGCGGCGCGCGCCTACAACGGCAACACATTCCGGGGCGTCGAGGCCCACCCCAGCCAGTACGTCGACTTCACCACCGTCTCCCGGGTCTGAGACATGACCAGGTTCCTGCTGCGGCGGCTCGCCGCGATACCGCTGACGCTGCTGGGGGTCTCGCTCCTGGTCTTCCTCGCCACCCAGGTGCTGCCCGGCGACGTGGCCCGCACCGTCCTCGGCCGCGAGGCGTCCGACGACTCCGTGCGCGCCCTCGACCACGAACTCGGCCTCGACCAGCCGCTCTTCATGCAGTACGGCAGCTTGGCCTTCAGCCCCGACGGCACCCTCCTCGCGACCGGAAGCGACAGCACAGTGCGGTTGTGGGACGTCAAGAGCGGCAGCCTCCGCGCCACCCTCACCGGCAATGTCCAGCTCGTGAGGGCGGTGGCGTTCAGCCCTGACGGCACCACGCTCGCCGCCGGGAACAACGACGGCACGACACTCCTGTGGGATGCGGATCTTCCCCGTGCGGGAGCGATCGCCGACTCCATCTGCCACGGGCTGCGACGCGACTTCACCGAGGCCGAGCGGACGGAGTACCTCCGCGGCCAGGACTCCACCCCAGTGTGCCCGGACCCGGAGCGATGAACCGGCGACGGAGAGAGGCGGAGATGCCGGGGACGGCTGACGAGTTACGTCATGGGCATGTGCCGTTCGGCACCCTGCCGCTGCCCGCCCCACCGACGTCTTCCACGGCAGGGGCGCGGTCGCGTACGAGGTGGACCACCTCGACCGCAGTGTCATTGAGCGCGAGCTTCACCGCCACCACGGCGACGCCGCGGCGGCGGTGAGTCGCTGGCCCAGGTCTGATCCGGTCGGAGACTCGCCGGGCCCGGTACGCCTGGGCCCGGCACACATCGTCGCAGTACCGCCGCTTGGACGACGGGCTCCGCGGCAGCCGGGCCCCTGACGCTGGTCTTCGGTGACGTCATCCGGCCAGACCTGGCCTGGATGCTCACCCGAACGCACAAGCACCTGGCCCCCGTCATGGCCGGGGTCCGCGACCCGAGGGGTTCGCGAGGCTGGCGCGGCCGGCTGGATCGGAATCGGAGTTCTGACAGCACGTGGCCTGCGTGAGAGAAACAGGCGGGCGACCCTGAAGGCGTGGAGGCGATCGCCGTGGGACACCGGTGCGGACGCCGACACCGGTGAGACAACCACCGCCTGCTGTCCGCCGCCGGGGCCCGAACTGCCTGCCGCGGAGGCCCGCAACGCGCGCCGCCGGCTCGCACCGTCGGCCCCGGTCCCGGACCTGGAACTGGTGCCCCGGTCCGGGCGTACGGCACTGTGACGACTGCGGCCCGACCACCCTCACGCCGAACGGGTGCGTGGAACCGTGCTGGACGCAGGCCGGCCTGGGACGTGAACCCCGGATCCGACAGCGGGGCCGATGCGTGCCGGATCCGGGGTCGCAGTGGTCCCCGCGGGGTTACTTGACTGCTCCTGCGGTGACGCCGCGGGTGAGGGAGCGCTGGAAGATGAGGAAGAAGACGACCATGGGGATGACGCCGAGGAGGGCGGCGGCGCTCATGGCGGTGGGGTCGCTGGTGTACTGGCCCTGCATGACGGACAGGCCGAGGGGGACGGTCTGGTTGTCGTTGGAGATGAGCAGGACGAGGGGGTAGAGGAACTCGTTCCAGCTCCAGACGAAGAAGAACACGCACATCACCGACAGGGTGGGCCAGCTCATGGGCAGGATGATGCGCCACAGGATGGTCCAGCGGCCGGCGCCGTCCAGGGAGGCGGCTTCGATGAGTTCCCTGGGGAAGCCGGCGAAGACGGAGGAGAGGAGGTAGGTGCCGAACGCGCTGTAGGTGACGCCGACCAGGATGGTGTAACCGGGCTTGCCGTCGTACAGGCCCATCTCCTTGAACAGGTAGTAGATGGGGTAGACCAAGCCTTCCTGCGGCAGGACGTTGACGCCGACCGACCGGACTCTCGATCGCACGCCGGGCCGGCGCGATGTGGAAACGACACCTTCAGCACGGCGCTCTCCCCAGCCCGCCTCCGTACCGGAACGATGACACCCCGACGCCCCCGTGCACGACGTCGCCATCCGGCACGCACCCCCAGCGCCCCAGCGACACCTCCACGCGATCATCCCGGCACCCTACGCGCCAGCCCGCCGCTGCCACCAAGCCAAAGCCGACCGCTGCCGCCGCCCCGGCAGACCGCGCGCTACGAAGATCGCGATCTACAGCTGGAGTCGCCGGCCAGTGCCCGCCGAATCTGGGCTGTGGGAAATGGGGTGCGCTTGCTTTCCGCAATAAGTCGGCGGGCGAAGTCGTCCATGACGAGGGCATGCGGGGCGTGGCGATCAATGAGCGCCGTGATTCCGGGAGGAACGCCGTCGGGGCGGCGACCTGCGATCCATTGCCGCAGGAAAGTCGCGAGTTCCGTGTCACCGCGCATGGTTTCGGGCAGGTGGTGGCGCAGCAGGTGCCACGGTGCGTAGCTGCGGTCATATACGAGGTGGTCGCAGAGGAAGGCGGCTTCCTGTGCCGAGAGTTCGAAGTGGCGGCTGAGAGCGAGCCCGAAGTCCGCGAAGTACACCTGTTGGCCGTCAGTCAGCAGGTTGGCGAAGTGTGCGTCGAAGTGCACCAGCCCACGGGAACTCATGAACTCGGTCCCGTCCAGCAGAGCGTCTTCCACCCACAGATAGGAGGAGTCTCTGCCTGGCTTGGTGCCGGCCGCCTCACCGGTGGCGCTGAGCCAGGCCGCGAGTGTGTGGGGCAGGTGCTCCAGGAAGAGAACCAGGCTGACGGAGGACTGGCCGATGGCTTCCAGCCGGCGACGTACGGCAGGCGATCCCTCCCACTGCGCGACGGCTCCCTCGACACCTCCGAACTCGTCGGCGAAGGCGGCAGGAGGCTGGTCCGGCAGAACTCGCCAGTGGTACATGAGTGGGAAACCAGCGAATTCCCCCCTCAGTACCCAGGCGGTGGTCATGACGTGTGCGGCCAGTTCGCGCCAGGCCCCGAACCCTGCCGACCCCACCCCGTACTGGTAGTGGAGAGGGAGACCGAACAGGTTGGCGGTCGAGCGGACGTGCTCCGGCCGCAACTCGATGTCCGTCAGCGGGATTCGCTTGACGAAGACAGGTATCCCCGCGACTTCCATCTCGCCCCGTCTGCCGCCGATGCCCGAGCCCAGTGCCGGCGCGGCAGCCACCGCATCGGCGAGCCGGCGGTCGCTGAGCAACGAGAGCCGTGCTCCTACGGCCGCATACGCGGATACACGCGCGGCGGGTAATGGCTGGGTCTCATCCATCGGCGGCTCCTGCCTGACATCACATTGACCCTGTCGATCATGCCAGGCGTCCCAACTCGCCCCTCGCGGCCGCAGTCCGCCACGGCTTCCCGGCACGACCTTCGTCCCCTGGTGTCATCGACCGATGAACCGTCCCCTCACCACAGGAACACGGCACCGAGCCACCTACCCACTCGCTCACCGCCGCAGTGCGCTGAGGGGGAGTGGCGGCACACCGTGTGGCAGGCCGCCATCCCGCGCACGGGCATGGCTGCTGCGACAGCGTGGCACTGCGGGACCTGCGCCCCTGCCTGCTCGGAAGCTCGACGGCTCGGACCGTCGCCGGTCAGTGCGAGTCGGCGTGGACGGGCGAGAGCCGGTAGCCGCCCTCATGGCGGACGACATGGCCCGCCGTGGGTGGTGCGAAGTGGGTGCCCAGGACGAGGGTGTCCGTGTCGGTGAGCGAGGCGAGCAGCGTGCGGCGCGAGGTCTCGGACTGCTCGGGGTCGACGTCGACACAGGAGCCGATGGCGGGGTGGGCGAGCTGGACGGGGTGGTGGATGCAGTCGCCGGTGATCAGAGCTCTCCGGCCGCGGCTTGTCAGCTCCACGGCGACGTGGCCCGGGGTGTGGCCGGGGGTGGGCAGCAGGCGCAGGCCCATTACGACGTCGACGCCCTCGGCGGGAACGTCGACGAGGTCGAGCAGCCCCGCCTCCTCCACGGGGATCACGGAGTCCCGGAACATCTGCTCGCGCGCCTCCTCCATGTCGTACGCGGCCCAGAACTCCCGCTCGGTGCGGGAGGTCAGGTAACGGGCGTGGGGGAAGGTGGGAACCCACTCGCCGTCCGCCTTCCGCGTGTTCCAGCCGACGTGGTCGGCGTGCAGGTGGGTGAGGATCACCAGGTCGACCGAGTCCGGGGGGAATCCGGCGGCGGTGAGGTCTTGAAGGTAGGCGGTGTCCAGGTCGTGCCAGGCGGGGTTGGCCCGTTTCTTGCCGTTGCCGATGCCGGTGTCGACCAGGATGCGCAGGCCGCCGAGGGCGAACGCGAAGCTGTGGCTGTCGATGCGGAGGGTGCCCTTGTCGTCGGCGAAGCAGGGGCGCAGCCAGTCCTGCGCGGCGACGATGTCCGGGGTGGCGTCGGGCAGCAGCCACGGTCCGGTGGCGGGCGGCAGGAGGACCTCGTCGATGCGATGGACGGCCACGTCGCCCACGGTCCAGGAGGAAGCGGCGGCCGGATCGGGGGCGGGTGCGGTGCTCATGATCGTTCTGTCCTTCGGGTCTCGGCGCGGAAGGTCGCCGCGTGCCTAAACGCTATTCGTTTGCTTTAGGGGATCGTAGGTGCCTACAGTGAGCTAACGCAAACCCTTAGCTTTTGAGCGGAGAGGGTGCGCGGCACCGCTCCGGCCCGAGAAGAGGGAAGTCCCATGTCCGCCGAAGACCTCACCCCGCCCGAAGCGGCTCGCTGGGCCGCCCGTGGCGGGCTCTTGCTGCCGTCCGACCGCCACGCCGCGGTCGCGGCCACCGCCAACCACATCCATTCAGTCGTCGCGGTCCTGCGGGAGCTGGACTTTCGGGACACCCCGCCCGCCCCCGCCTACCGCGCGGACCAGGAGATGCGCGATGCAGCCGTATGAACTGTCCCTGACCGAAGCCGCCGACGCGATCCGGGTCCGGCAGCTGTCTCCCGTCGAACTGGCGGACTCCGTCCTTGAGCGCATCGCACAGGCGGAGCCGCACCTTCATGCCTACGTCACCGTCACCGCCGAGCGCGCCCGCGGGGCCGCGCGTGAAGGCGAACACGACATCGCGGCCGGCCGCTATCGCGGTCCGCTGCACGGCATTCCCATGGGCGTCAAAGATCTGATCGACGTCGCGGGCGTGGCGACAACGGCAGGCTCCCGGGTCCGCGCCGACCATCGCGCGCAGACCGACAGCACGGTCGCCGCGCGGCTGACGCGGGCCGGTGCGGTCCTGCTGGGCAAGACGCACACGCACGAGTTCGCCTATGGCCTGATCACCCCGCAGACCCGCAACGCCTGGGACACAGGCCGGGTCGCCGGCGGCTCCAGCGGCGGATCCGCCGTCGCCGTCGCGGCGGGCATGGCCACCTTCGCCCTGGGCACCGACACCGGCGGATCCATCAGGGTGCCCTCCGCGCTCAACGGGGTGGTCGGCCTCAAGGCGACCTACGGCCTTCTCCCGCGCCACGGCGTCGCGTCCCTGTCCTGGTCGCTGGACCACGTCGGCCCGATCACCCGCACTGTGGAGGACGCGGCCCTGGTCCTGACCGCCCTGACCGGACACGACCCCCTCGACCCCGCCTCCCTGACCGCATCCGCCATCGACTACCGGCCACCTGCGGCCGTGGAGTTGAAGGGGCTGCGGATCGGCGTGCCGCGGAACTACTACTTCGACCACATCGCCCCCGAGATCGAAGCCGCCGTCCGGCATGCCATCGACCAGCTTCAAGCCCTCGGCGCACGCCTCGTCGAGGTCGAGATCCCCATGACGCGCTACGTCCAGGCCACCCAGTGGGGTCTGATGGTGCCCGAGGCCACCGCCTACCACGCGGACACCCTGCGCACGGTCCCCGAGCTCTACCAGGCCGATGTCCGCATCCTCCTCGAGGCCGGCGAACTGATGACCGCCGGGGACTACCTGCGCGCCCAGCGCTCCCGGACCCTCATGCGCCAGGAATGGGCCCGCATGCTCGGGGACGTCGACCTGATCGCCGCCCCCACCGTCCCGGCGACCGCCGTCAGGGCCGGTCAGGAGACGATCACCTGGGCCGACGGCACTGTCGAGGGCGTCTCCGACGCCTACGTACGCCTGTCGGCCCCCGCCAACATCACCGGGATACCGTCCCTGTCCCTGCCCGTCGGCCACGACACGGCGGGCCTGCCGATCGGCATGCAACTGCTCGGGCGACCGCTCGAAGAGAGCGTGCTCCTGCGGGTCGGCCACGCCTATGAGCAGACCCAGCCCGTACGTGACCTCGCACACGCGGCGTGAGCGGATACGGACCCGGCAGCGTCGCTCCGGCGGGGCCGATGCCCGACGGCTCTGACGCAGCCGCCGGGCACTCATCCCCTCTCGACGACCGAGCCTGTGCGGATGTTCCCCACGGGCGCCCGAGCCGTGGCGGGCCGGGGACGATGGAGCGGACAGCGGCCTTGCCCGTTGCCGGCGTGCACCGAGGCGGCGCGGAAGCAGACGACGCGCGGCGAGAAGGCCGTCGGAGGGCGGCCCGTTGGTCGCACGGAGGCGCAGGGGCCGCCAGAAGCAATGATTTCGCTTTAACATGGACTCCATGAGCAGGCAGATGGTACGTCCCGGGGGGCGCAGCTCCCGGGTGCAGGCGTCGGTGCACGCCGCCGTACGCGAACTCACCTCGGAGGTGGGCCGGGACGCGCTGACGGTGCCGATGATCGCCTTGCGCGCAGGTGTGACACCCTCGACCGTCTACCGCCGCTGGGGGGATCTGCAGGAGCTGTTGTCGGACGTGGCGGTCGAGCGTCTGCGCCCTGAGACCGCGCCCAGGGATCACGGCGCCCTGCCGCTCGACCTGATGGTCTGGGCCGAGCAGTTCCTCGACGAAATGTCCTCTCCCGCCGGCCGCGCCTACGTCCGTGACGCCCTGCTCGGCGACCCGGACGGTGGAAACGCCGGCCAGTGCTCCGCCTACGCCGCCGAACAGATCGACGTCATCCTCACCCGCGCGACCGGACGGGGGGAGGAGGCACCCGACGTCGAGACGGTCATGGACCACGTCGTCGCCCCCCTGATGTACCGCATCCTCTTCCGCCCGGACGGACTCGACGCCGCGTACGCGCGTCGGCTCGTGACAGCGGTTCTCGGCGCGAGGGGCCGATGACGGAGGAGGAGCAGAGCGGAGTCAGCGGCGGTCGGCTGTCATGTCGAGTGAGGCGATGCGTGCCAGGGGGTGTCGCGTGTCGGTCAGTATCGCGTCGAACCGCTTGTCGCCGGTGAGGTGGTGCCGGAAGAAGGCGTCAAGGTAAGCCTGCCGACCTGGCATTGGCCGGCTTCGGTCGGTACCCACCGCTAGGACAATCCCCTGAAGCAGGCCCCCTCCCGGCGGAGCCGGTGCCCGTCAGCCTTGGGCGACATCCGCCGATGCTGCCCGGGCAAGAGTGTCTGCCACCGTTGCGGAAGCGAGCCGGGCCACGGAACGCAGCTCGGCGTCCGAAGCGCCGGCACGGCTCAGTACGGCCAGCGACTGGTTGACGGCGACGACGAACGCGGCGAGTTCGTCGAGTGTCCGGGTGTCGGCCGAGGAGCCCGCCAGTGCGGTGCGTACCCGTTGGCGCTGCCGGTCGAGCAGGCCGCGCACGTGAGTGCTGATTTCCTCCTTCAGAGTCGGTGACTGTGCGACGGACTGTGCGATGAGGCATCCCACGGGGACCGACGGGTCGGCGATGCGGCTCAGGACGACGTCGAAGAACGCCTCGACCGCACGTACCGGATCACCGGGGTGTGCCGTCAGCGCCTGTTCGCACTGCGCGCCGTAGATCGACGCGTAGCGGTCGAGACACTGGCGGAACAGGGTGTCTTTGCTGCCGAAGGCGCCGTAGAGGGAGCCGCGGCCGAGACCGGTGGCGGAACCGAGGGCATCGAGCGAGGCTTCCGCGTATCCGCGCTGCCAGAACACTCGCATGGCCTGGTCCAGGGCCGCACCGACGTCGAACTGCTTCCGGCCGGACATGGCGTGCACCTCCCGTTTCACGGCTCAGCTGTGAGCCTACCCGCATCTTGGACCGATCGGTCACAACATCTTTGACCGATCGGTCCAAGATGGCTAGCGTGAGTGGTGGCGGTTCCCTCACCCGAAAGGCCGCACGATGATCAACGGCATCGCGCCAGACGTCCGCACACACGTCGGTCCTGCCTCCGACGGGCGCCGGGCGCGCGCCGGGTCCTGGCTGGTAGCCGCTGTGTACACCCTGGTCGTGCTGGGCGGGACGCTGCCGATTCCGCTGTATGCGTTCTGGGTGCCGCAGATGGGCTTCGGGCCCTTCACCACCACGCTGGTCTTCGCCGTCTACGCCTTGGGGACGGTGCTCGCGCTGATGCTGTTCGCGCCGCTTTCCGACCGCGCGGGCCGCCGTCCCCTCCTGGCCGCCGCTCTGCTGGCCGCGGCGACGAGCACGGGGCTGTTCCTCGTCGCCCATGACGTCGGAACCTTGCCGGCGGCACGGTTCCTGTGCGGCCTGAGCGCCGGCGTCTTCACCGCCACGGCGACCGCGGCGCTCGGTGAACTCGCCGGAGCCGAGCACACCCGACGAGCGTCGACCGTCTCCACGGTGTCGAACATGGCCGGACTAGGGACTGGGCGCCATTGCCGCCGGCCTGTTCGCGCAGTACGGGACCGATCCCACGCACCTGGTGTTCTGGGCCTACCTCGCCAGCCTGGTCCCGGCGTTCCTGGCCGTCGTCGTCACCCCGGAGACCGTCACGGCCCGGCAGCGCCTTGCGTTGCCGATCCGCCGTCCCGCCATTCCCGGCCCGCGGACAGCGCGGACCGAGTTCCTGTGGGTGGCCGCGGCCGTTCTCGCCGCGTTCGCGGTCAGCGGACTCTTCTCGTCGTTGGCGCCTGCCTTCCTCCCCGAACAGTTGCACGTCCACAACATCGCAGCTGTCGGCGCACAGGTCGGGCTGCTGTTCATCGTCGCCCTGATCGCGCAGGTGGCCGTCCCGGAGCGGTGTATCTCCGGGCGCGGCCGGCACCAACGTTCCTCACAGCGGGCGTCGTGGTGTTCGAGACCGGCCTGTGGGCACGGTCACTGCCCACGTTCGCCGCCGGAACGCTTCTGGCGGGTACCGGCATCGGCCCGGTCTTCCACGGCGGCGTCGGAGTCGCCCAGCGGCTCGCCGACCCGCGGCGCAGGGCGGATCTGCTCTCTGCGTACTCCCCCGCCTACACGGGCACGATCGTGCCCACGCCGGCTCTCGGACTCCTCGACCAGACCATCAACCAGGACTTCGCCACCCTGATCCTCGCCGTCGCCGTCATGGCGACGACCCTCGCGAGCGCACTCAGCCGCCCAGCCACCACCATGGCCTGAGCGGCTGCCGCACCGAGTGGCTCCGCACGCCGCGCCTCGATGACGGGCTCCGCAAGGACGCCCAGGGCGAGCCAAGACTGGCGCTGAACACCATAAATGTTCGATGTGACCGGAACGCGTGCACACGGGTGCCGCTCTCGTCGTGTCCATCGCGCTCGCGGGCCCCGCCCCGGCTGACATACCGAACCAGGACACCCGATATCGATGGAGGAAGACCATGACTGACCCGGCAACCACCGCCCGCGTCCCCGACAACCCGGTCCGCGACTTGCCACTGCACGACCTGGCCGGCTTCACCCACCGCTGGGTCGACGCAGGCGGTGTCCGGCTTCATGCGGTCGAGGGCGGTCAGCCGAACGGCCCAGCCGTCGTGCTGCTCGCTGGATTCCCGCAGACCTGGTGGGCATGGCGAAAGGTGATGCCCGGCCTGGCCGACCGGTGCCACGTCATCGCGATCGACCTGCCGGGCCAGGGCCACTCCGAACGCCCGGACGGCAGCTACGACACGCACACGGTCGCCGCGTACGTCCACGCCGCGGTGCAAGCGCTCGGAGTGTCGACTTACTGGCTGGCCGCCCACGACATCGGCGCCTGGGTCGCCTTCTCCCTCGCCCTGAAGTACGAGAGCCGGTTGCACGGCCTCGCACTGCTCGACGCCGGTATCCCGGGCATCACCCTCCCCGACTCCATCCCGACCGACCCCGAGGTGGCGTGGAAGACTTGGCACTTCGCATTCCATCTCGTGCCCGACCTGCCCGAAACACTGCTCACAGGCCGTGAACGCGAGTACGTCGGCTGGTTCCTGAAGGCCAAGGCCCTCGCCTCCGACACCTTCGACGACGGCGAGATCGAGCAGTACGCCGCGGCCATCACCGCTGACGGCGGACTCCGCGCTTCCCTGGCCTACTACCGGGACGCCGCCGAATCGGCGCGGAAGAACCACGAGGCCCTTGAGCAGCACCACCTGACGGTGCCGGTTCTCGGGATTTCCAGCAGCCACGGTTCCGTCCCTGACATGGCGGCTTCCATCCGACCGTGGGCCGACAACACCACCGGGATCGTCGTGCCGGACGCAGGCCACTTCATCCCGGACGAACACCCCAACGCTGTCGCTGCCGCTCTGGTCGGCTTCATCGGTCAACTCGACCCGGCCCTGAAGGACCGGGCTCGGAGGTAGGGCGGCGCTAGGGGGTGTGACGTGGCCTCCTTCGTCCAGACACCCCTTATGGGGTGGCAGGGATGCGTGACCGACCCGACCGCGGGCCACCGGGGCGTAGAGCCCTCCGTGACCACGGCGGTGTTCACCCACCACGAAGGCCGCCTCCGTGTACGCCGGACGTCGAACCGAGTGACCAAGTTCGAGACACCATTCGACGCCGGACGTTGAAGACCAAGTCATGGCCTCCCTTGTGCACATACGGTCGGGCCGGTCCGGAAGTCCCGTTGCCCGGCCCAGGTGGGAGGAGCAGGCGTGGGAGCGGGTCCGCGGATGATGTCGGTCATTTCCTGTGGGCGTATGCCTCCGCCTCCGCCAGGTACCGCGCCACCGGCCCCAGGGTCAACAACCCGCTCGCCCCGCCCGCGTGTTCGGTGCGGGCGGGGCGCAGGGCCGTCGCGGTGCGGGCGGCGACCGGGCGCTCGCCGAGGCGGGCGGCGGCGTGGGCGGTCAGGCACCACAGTGCCTCCTGCATGTGATCAAGGGGTGGTTCGGGCGCCCTGGCCAGGGCGGTGCGGGCCTCCTCGGCCCGGTTCCGGGCGAGCAGCACCAAGGGGTGCGTCCAGGGATGGTAGGGGCCCCAGTCGAGGGCGGAGTCGGTGGGCGCGGGACGGTCGTGCAGGAGACGCAGGCCCAGGAGGGTGAGGGCGAACAGGCCCCGGTGCGGTCCCGGCATGGCAGCCGTCCCGGCGAGGGCGTCCTCGGCGACGCGGTACTGCGCCGCGGCCATGGCGGCGGTCGGTCCGCCCGGTTCGGCGCTGCGGGCGGCCGTTGAGACCTCGGTGCTGACGGCGAGCTGCTCGGCGGCCTCGGCGTGCGCGGTCGCGGCATGGAGGTCGCCGAGGACGGAAGCGGATTGCAGGCGGATGAGCCGGCCCTTTGCAACGTGATGTCGGCAGGCACTGACGATGTGCGATCGGCGCGGTATGCCGGTTGTGTGAGGTATCCGCAAGGTGGCGGGCTGACGCCCGAACGGCAGGCGTTTCGCGCGCGGATCCGGCTGGAAGCCGCCGAGGGATTCGCTGCCCGTGGCTCCAACCCGCACGCTGACCACCCGCCCGGTCCTGATGCGGGCCGGACTCCTCGCCGAGGCTGACAAGCCCACGCGGTTCTCCGTCTCCGACAGCCGATCCGCACTCCGTGGATCACAGCTCCGGTGCCGCCGGTGCCGCCTCGGGCACCGCGCCAGTGCGCGGACTACTACGCCTGGATTGCGCCTGGTTCATCCCTGGAGGGTGGCGAGCCAGTCGGTCAGCAGGCGGTTGACCTCGTCGGGGCGCTCCTGCTGGATCCAGTGGCCGCAGCCGTCCAGGAGGTGGGAGGCCGACAGGCCGGGGAGGGTGGTGGGGTGGGCGTCGATGGCGTCGGACATCCAGGTGGTGGAGGCGTCCAGGGCGCCGCCGACGAACAGGGACGGCTGCTTGATCGGGGCTCCGCGGTGCGGGGCAAGGTCTTCCCAGTCCCGGTCCATGTTGCGGTATCGGTTGAGTGCGCCGGTCAGGCCGGTGCGCTCGAACTCCCCGGCGTAGACGTCGAGGTCTTTCTCGCCCAACCAGGCCGGGAGCGGGCCGGCGGGGAATCGGTCGCGCAGCCGGCCACCACCGCGGGCGACGAAGTGCGGGTCGGGCTCGCCCTGGGCGGGCATGGTGTCGGCGGACAGGGCCGCGTAGAAGCCTGCGAGCCAGCCCCGGACGTCGGGCTCGATCTCCGCTTCGGCGCGGCCGGGCTCCTGGAAGTAGGAGACGTAGAACTCCTGCTCGGGGCCGCCGATCTGTCCGAAGATGTCGCTGGGGCGGGGGCCGCCGGGCGGCGCGTACGGGACGCTCAGCAGGCCGACGGCGCCGAAGATCTCGGGGTGGAGCAGGGCGGAGGCGGCGGCGATGTTGGAGCCCCAGTCGTGGCCGACGACCACCGCGCTTTCCTCGCCGAGGGCACGCACGACGGCGACGTTGTCCTGCACCAGATCGAGCATGCGGTAGGCGTCGGTCGCCTCCGGCTTGGAGGAGCGGCCGTAACCGCGCACGTCGATCGCCACTGCCCGGTAGCCGGCCGCGGCGAGGGCCGGGAGCTGGCGGCGCCAGGAGTACCAGGACTCGGGGAAGCCGTGCACGAGCAGGACCAGCGGGCCTGCGCCCTGCTCGACCAGGTGCAGACGCCCGGCCGGGGCCTCCACGGTGCGGTGGCGGAGCTCGGCGGTCGGCTCGAACTGCATGGGCTTCTCCTCGGTTCGCGGTGACGCGGCTACCCATCGATCATGCGGTGCAGCACCCTCCCGACGCGATCAGCCTTGCCATTCTGGCAACCTTGCAGGACAGAGCGGTGCAGCGGCATGGCAAGAAGGAGCGTGAAAGGTGGCGGTCGACGACGTGGACGGCACACTGGCCGCGATGGGGCCCCGGTTGCGGGCCGCACGCGAGCACCACGGCGCGACGCTCGCCGGTGTCAGCCGCGCGACCGGCATCTCGCCCAGCACGCTGTCCCGGATCGAGACCGGCCGGCGCAAGCCCACCCTGGAGGTGCTGCTGCAACTGTCGAAGGAGTACGGCGTCTCCCTGGACGAGCTGGCCGGCACGGCGCCCGCCCCCGCGGCCAAGCCGCGCGCTACCGCGCCGCTGAGCTTCGGGGATGACAAGGCGGTGCTGCCGTTGACCCGGTACCTCGGCGGCCTGCACGCCCACAAACACGTCCTGCCCGCCCTCAAGGCCCCGCCCAAGCGGCCCCGTCAGGTTTCCCACGACGGCTACGAGTGGCTGTGCGTCCTGTACGGACGACTGTGGCTCGCACTCGGCGACCAAGACCTCATCCTGATCCCCGGGGACGTCGCCGAGTTCGACACCCTCACCCCGCACGGGGTGGCGAACTCCAGCCCCGGCGGTCCGGTCGAGTACCTGATCATGTTCGGACCGCAGGGCGAGCGCCAACGGCCGCGCACCCCTCCAGGGTCTGGTGACAGAAGGGCTGCTGAGTGAGCAGCCGTGAGCTTGAGATTCAACGTCGCGAGTTGGATGCGATACACACGTCGGGTCTGGAGACAAGCGGCGCTTGTCTCCAGACCCGACAGCCACCGGTGGTGTCACCGATCCGGCGCTCCTGGGCGGAGGCTATGAAGTCAACTGGTGGTCCCTTGTCCCGACGGCTTCGTAGTCAGCGGGATCGTCTCGGGGCGGCGGCGGACGTCGTCCTGTCCGCTCAGGGGACGTCGATGACGGCCTTGCCGGGCACGCGGCGGCCTGCCAGTTCGGCGGCTGCCTGTGTCACCTGTGTCCAGTCGGTGCGCAGGGCGACTTGCGGGTCCAGTTCGCCGCGGGCGGTGAGTGCGGCGAGCCAGGTGAGGTCGGCGCCCAGTCCTACGGCATCGTCCAGGAGGTAGTAGGTGGCGATCTGGCGGTTGTGGCGATGGCCGTTGCCGAAGAGGGCTCCGTAGGGGAACTGCTCGCCGTCGCCGGAGATGTGACCTGCGGAAACCAGCACGCCGTTCTCGGCCAGGGCGCCGTGCGCGGCGACCATGTGGGCGCCGCCGACCAGTTCGACCACGCCGTGCACCGGTTCGAGGTGCTGGAGGGCGGCCAGGTCGGTGACGATCTCGTGGGCGCCGAGTGCGCGCAGTGCGTCCGTCTTCGCCGGATCACTGGTTACCGCGGTGACGTGGGCGCCGCCTCGGGCCGCCAGTTGCAGAGTGAAGCGGCCCACGCCGCCGCCCGCGCCGGTCACCAGGACGCGCCGTCCCAGGATCGGGCCGATGCGGTGCAGGGCGCGCAAGGCCGTGCCGGCTGCGACCGGCAGCGTGCTGATCGGGCCGAGGTCGGCTCCGTCGGGCACGGTGCCGATCAAATCGGTGTCCACGGCGCGCAGTTCGGCCCAGGCGCCTGCGGCCCCCACGGTGACGACGGGGGTGCCGGCCGGGGGACCGGAGCCGTCGGCGGCTGCCCGGACCACCACGCCCGCGGCGTCCCAGCCGGGCACCGTGCCGGCTTCGCCCTCGGGGACCACGTGGTGGACCTCGCCGGCGTTGAGGGAGAACGAGTGGACCCGGATCAGGGCCTGGTGGGCGGCGGGTTCGGCGTCGGCGACCTCGGCGAGCGTGAGGTGGCCCGGGGCTGAGTGATCAATCGTCAGTGCCTTCACGGCGACAGATAATGCCACTGAGTGGCATAAGCCCACAAGCGGCAAAAGCTGCTGGTAGGCTTCGCCCGTGCAGAAAGACCCCAAGGAACTGCCGCTGCGTGAGCGCAAGAAGCTGCGGACCCGCCAAGCTCTGGTCGATACGGCCCTTGAGCTATTCACCGCGCGGGACTTCACCGCGGTCACACTGGACGAGATCGTCGATGCGGTAGAGGTCTCCAAGCGCACGTTCTTCCGCACGTTCACCTCGAAGGAAGACGTGGCCCTGGCCCCGGAGAAGGAACTTTGGGCCGCCTACCTCACGGACATCGAGACCCGGCCCCTGACCGGCGAGCACCTGCTCGGCGCCTACAAAGACGCACTGTTCGCGGCACTGGAACAGATGACGGACGGATGGGAGCGGCGCTTCCTGGCCAGCCGCAGCCTGGCCGACCGCACCCCCGCGCTGGCCGCGCACAGCCTGCACCACTGCTCAGAGGTCTCCGCGGACATCGTTCGGATTGCGGCGGACCGGCTGGCCGCACAGTCCCCCGGCCGCACCGAACTGCGCCTGCTGCTCGACCTCGTGGTCGCCGCCTGGCACTGCGCACTGGAGGCATGGGCCACACCGGACGCCGCACAGCAGGACCGTGCGGCACTCAGCCGGCACATGCACGAAGCCTTCGGAGCGATCCCCGCTGTCGCGGCACTGGCAGCACAGGACAGTTGAGCGGAGACCGCCTGCAGCCGTCGGGTCTTCCTTCCCGATCGTCTACGACGAGGACGGCGTCGCCCACGCGCTGCCCGAGTCGATG
>NZ_JBEYRP010000054.1:0-24151 GCF_040704085.1 Streptomyces sp. NPDC047841 | reverse complement strand
GCTGGGGTGAGCGGGCCTACGGCAACCTCATCCACTGGAACGAGGTCGACCGGGGAGGCCACTTCGCCGCCTGGGAGCAGCCGCGCCTGCTGGCCCAGGAACTCCGCGAGGCTTTCCGGTCGCTGCGGGACTGACGTCGCGCCGGGGTGCGTCGGCGACCGCCTCGTCACCGGGCATGCATCGCAGGGATGCCCGGCCTTCCACTGATGAAGCACCGCATCCCTGCCCGCCCGACCGAACAGCGACCGGCCCCTCCCGCAAGTGGGAGGGGCCGGTCGGGTCCGGGTTGCGACCTGACGTCGGAAGGAACGGAACGGCAGCAGAGGAGGACGGTCCCGGCGCCACGGCGGTGCGTTCTTCGCACCGCCCCGGTCCGGGAAGGTGTCCGGCCGTCGACGGGGAGCGCTCACCGGCCGCGGCCGACCCGGGCGGCTCACGGGAGAACCAGGGATTCTCCCTGGTTCATCTCGACCCTCGGATCCATGAGTCTGACCACGTACGCCTTCGCACGCACGAGGAAGGGATGTGACCGGACCCCTGACGCGAACCCGCACGGGCACACCGCGCCGATCGTGCCTGCCCCTGCCGCATCGACAGCCGGATCACGCGAGCGCGTGAGTCAACCACGACCCGAGAGAGTCAGCCACATGGGAGACAAGGTGTTGGACGGAGCTGTCGCACTCGTGACAGGTGCCAGCAGCGGCATCGGCGCCGCGACTGCCCGCCGCCTCGCCCAGGACGGTGCGTCGGTCGCCTTGGTCGCACGCCGCCGCCATCGTCTCGATCAGGTCGCACACGAGATCGCGGAACTCGGCGGCCGCGCCCTGGTCCTCCAGACGGACATCTCGGACCCCGAGTCCGCCTCCGCAGCGGTGCAGGACACCCTCGACCGGTTCGGACGCCTGGACATCGTGGTGCACAGCGCCGGAGTCATGCGTCTGGGCAGCGCCCTCCACACCACGGTCGAGCAGTGGGACCGGATGATCGCCGTCAACGTGGCCGGACTTGTGCACGTGACGCACGCAGCGGTCCCGTACCTGATCAGCGCGGCAGCGACATCTCCCAGGGAGGTGGGCGACATCGTGTGCGTGGGATCGACGGCCGGTCGGCTCGCTCGCCCCGGCAGCAGCGTCTACAACCTGACGAAGTTCGGCCTGCGCGGTTTCGCCGAGTCGTTGCGGCAGGAACTGCTCGTGGAGCAGGTGCGAGTCAGTCTTGTCGAGCCCGGTACGACGAGCACAGAGCTCATGGACCACCTCGAGGACGCCACCCGGGACGCGGCCCGCTGGCAGACGGACGGCCTTGAGCCGCTGCGCCCCGAAGACGTCGCGGACGCGATCGGCTACATCGTGACGCGCGAGCGGCGGATGGCCGTCAACGAGATGCTGGTCCGCTCCGGCGACCGGCGCCGGTAGCCGGCCGGTCCCGGTACCAGGCCCTGCGCCGGCCCGCGGGTCCGCGCGCGGCACCGGATCGTCGGTGCCCGCTCGGTGGTGTCCAGTCCGGCGCGGTGACGGCGCCCGACCGGAGAACGCCGGGATCACCGCATCGCGGCGGAGTTCCGTGCGGGTCACGGCCCCAGCGCGCGCTCCTCGCCGGGCGGCCGCCGCAACCGTGCGCGATGAACCGTCCCCGGCAGTCCCTCCCCGCACCGGACCGTCTCTCCACGGTGGTGGACCGCAGCACATGGGGTCGGTGCGTCTCCGACGGCGGCCCCGGTGAATCGCCGGCGCAAGCCCGCGCCGTGTTCGCTGTGCCGACCCGGCATGTGCCCAAGGCCGTTCGGTTCAGCATGAGGGCATGACAGGCGGCTGCGTCCTGCACGCAGTGGCACGGGCCCGTTCGCCGGCCGCACGCGTACGGCGTGAGTCCCGGCCTCCGCCCGTCGGCGGAACTGGTCGTCGTGACCCGGAGGCCGCTGTGGTGGCGCGACCGTACGCCTCCTCGTCGTCGCGAGCCCGGCGCCGGTTGGGAGCGCCCCGCTGCACCGCCGGTGGGCGGGAACGTGCCGTCCGGAGCGGGCGCAGCCGGAACCCTGCTCACCGTGATCGGCACGAAGACGGTTCCCAGGACTGGCTGTGACCATCGCGAGGCGAGCAGACCTCCGAGGGTGCCCGCAGTGATGTGAGGGCGTCGCCGAGAGCGACACGCGAGGTGATGCCGAGCTTCGGATAGATCCGGTACAGGTGGGCCGACACGGTCCGGTGGGAGACGAGCAGCTTTTCGCCGATCTGCTTGTTGGTCATTCCCGAGGCCGCCATCTGCGCGATCCGGTGCTCCTGGGGGGTGAGCCCGCCCGCTCCCGGGTCCGTTGCCGCCCAGCCGGTGGTACGGCCGGCCGCCCGCAGTTCCCTGGCCGCCCGCGCGGCCCAGGGGACGGCCCCGAGATGACGGAACGTGTCGAGGGCCGCGTCGAGGTGTGTCCTGGACTCCTCGACGGCCAGTGCCCGACGCAGGTGCTCGCCGTACGCCAGCCGGACGCGGGCGAGGTCGAACGGCCAGCGCTCGGCTCCGGAGATGGAGAGAGCCTCCTCGAACAGTGGAGTCCTCTGCCCCGCGGGAGCGGCCAGGGCAGCCGAACCGGCGGTGACCAGCGCCAGGCGGGGAGAGACGGCGGGGAGGCCCGCCTGCCGCATCGCCGTCGCATGGGCACGTGCCTCGGTTTCCCGCCCGCTGCGAACGGCTGCCTCCACCAGATCCATGGCGACCCATCGCGCGACCGGGGTGTTGGCGTCCAGCACGCCCGGGGGGCTGACAGCCGTTGCGTGGTGGTAGGCCTCCGCGTAGTCGCCACGTCCCACGGCCACGAGGGTCGCGGCGTACTCCGCCAGATGCTCGATGGTACGGGTGCCGTGGGGAACGGCCCACTCGATGATCTGCCGTATCCGGGTGCGTGCCGTGTCGTCGTCGCCTCGAACGGCGGCGACCAGGCCCTCACCCACGTGGAACTGATGGGTCAGGAGCTCATAGCCATGGGCCTTGCTCAGGGCGATGCCCTCGTGCGCCAGGCGACTGCACTCGTCCCACTGCCCGGTCAGGAAGTCGTCCAGGCACAGCACCGTCAACGCGTTGAGAGCTGAGGCAACCGCGCCGCCGGCGCGTCCGTCGTCGACGACACGCCACAGGGCCGCGCGGCACCCGGTCGCCCGGTCCACGACCAGTGCCGTGGCCCCGACGCGCTCGATCCAGGTGGGGTTGGACTCCTGGTGCAGGTCGCGGACCGCCGCGTCGAGGTGGGCAAGGGCCTCCGGAGCGGCGCGTGCCGAGTCGGCGTAGACCTCTCCCGGCAGCCTCACCAGCGGAGGCAGGGGGAGGGCCAGTTGAGCCAGAGTCGTGTGGAAGGCCGTCCAGAAATCGGGTCGGCCGGCGACCGCGCAGGTCCTGTGCAGGGTGCGGACGGCCTCGAGGAGGACGTCACCGCCGTCGGACCGGTCGTGGCGGGCTGTCAGCGCGCCGATCAGCAGCCGGTGGGCCGAGGCCACGTCGCCGTCCCGATTCAGCAGCACGTGCGCGGTCGCGACGGCCGCCTGGAGCGACCCCCTCAGCTCGGGGTCGGCACGACGGGCCTCCACGAGAAGTTGTGCCGCCCAGCGCAGCTCTCCGACGACCTCCGAGCCGACGTAGGCGGCTTCGACCAGACGCCTGCTCCGGTCCGCGGGGCCAGGGCTGAGGTCGGCGGCTCGCACCAGCGCGTCGAAGGCGCCCGCGGCGTCACCACGTCGGCGGACCCGCTGGGCCGCCTGCTCCAGGAGCATCGCGACCTCTTCGTCGGGATCGGACGTGGCCTCGGCGAGGTGCCAGGCCATCCGGTCGGGCTGGTGGGCCAGGGCCCGTGCCAGAGTGCGATGGGCTTCCCGTCGCTGACCGCCGGCCGCGCGTGACACGACCGTCGCGCGGACCAGGGGGTGCCGGAACACCAGCCGGCCCAGGCCGCGGTCGTCGATCCGCAGCACCTGGGCCCGCTCCGCGGGGGCGAGAACGGCAAGCACGTCCTGGTCCGGCGCGGCGGCCCGCAGAACGGACAGGTCGCCGTTGCCCTCCAACGCGGCCAGGAGCAACAACTGCTGGGTGGCCGTCGGCAGCCCCGCCAGCTCGAAGGCGTAGAGGTCCTGCAGGCGACGGTTGACCGGCAGCACCTCGGACGGAGCGGTCCCCCCTCCACGCTGCGGGGTGCCGAGCGCGCCCGGCAACTCGAGCAGCGCCAGGGGGTTGCCCTGGGCCTGCGCCAGGACCCGCTGGAGGTCCCGTGCGGCCAGCAGCGGGAACCGGGTGCCGACCAGGGCGGCCGCCGCCTTCTCGCTCAAGGGGCCGATCGGGAGTTGCGGGAGCCCCGCCCGGCTGACGGCGTTCCCGGCGCCCGGCCGTGAGCCGGCGAGGAAGGCCACCCGGCTCCCCTCCAGTCGCCGCGCGACGAACGCGAGCGTCGCCGCGGTGGCCGGGTCGACCCATTCCAGGTCGTCGACGATCAGCAGCACGGGCCGGGACCGCGCCGCCCGGCGCACCAGTGCGAGGGCCGCACCGTAGACCGTCAGGAGGTCAGGCGCCGTGCCCCCGCTCATCCCCAGCGCCGCCGACAGCGCGTCGCGGTGTGGCGGGCTGAGCGCGTCGAGCTCCGAGCGCAGTGGTTCGCAGATGTGTGTCAGGCCGGAGAAGCCGAGATCCGTCAGGAACTCGAGGCCGTCGTAGCGCAACACCGACGCGCCGGCCGTCGTCGCCATGTCCGCCGCGGCGTCGAGGAGGACGGACTTGCCGATCCCCGGCTCCCCCGTCAGCAGCAGGGCGCCGCCGTCGGCCGACGCCTGGTCGACGAACGATCGCAGCAGCCTCAGCTCCTGCTCCCGCCCCACCAGCCCCTCGGCCGCCGTCCGCGGCACCGGACCCAGGTCCATCGTGGCCCCTCCCTTCCTCATGGCACTAGCCAAGATGGCGGACGGACCCCCTGGTGCGAACCGGTTGAACGCCCTGGCCGGTTCTCCCAAGGGCGCTCGCAGCCGACCGGGGTGCCTGGTGTGTGCCGAGGCACTGCCCGGGCGCCGGGGCCGACGTCGTCCGGGAACTCGTGCTCTCCCCGCCCTCGCCCCTGGTGACCAGGCGGCGCACGGTCATCGAGCCAGGTGCCCGGGCGCACTGGCGTCGCCTCCGCCGGCGGGACGACCGGCGGTGTCAGTCAGGTGACGTTGCACGACCGCGTACCAGTGCGGTCACGCGTGCGTCCGGCTCGAAGGCACCTCAGGCTCGATCCGCCGGAGGAGGTCGACGACGTCTGAGCGGCGACCCGCCGGTGCGGAAGGCTCTGCGGCCGTCACGACTCCGCACCCGCCGTCCCCTCCGGCGGGTGCGGAGCGAGTACCTCGCGCAGCGCGCCCCGGGAGGCCACGCCGAGCTTCTGGAAGACGTGACTCAGGTGGGTTCCGACAGTCCGGGGCGACAGGTGCAGCTGTTCCCCGATCTTCTTGTTGCTCAGCCCGGAGACCGCCAGCGTCGCGACCTCGCGTTCCCTCGACGTGAGGGCCTCCACTCCGACTGTTCCGGCCGGCGACCTCGCCTGACCGGTGGCCAGCAGCTCCCTCTCCGCCCTGGTCGCCCAAGGCCGCGCGCCCATCCTCGCGAAGACGTCACGCGCCGCGGCGAGCTGCTCTCGTGCGGCGGTGATGGACCGGGCACGCCGAAGGTGCTCACCGTAGGCCAGCCGCACCCGGGCCATTTCGAACGTCCACCGCTCGGCCCCGGGAACCGCCAGTGCCTTCTCGAAGAGCGCGGTGGCGGTGCTGTCGGGGGCAGCCATGGCCGCCGAGCCCGCCGCGAGGAGCGCCAGTCGCGGAGAGAGGGCGGAGATACCGTCCTCGCGCATGGCCGAGACGTGTGCCCGCGCCTCGGTGTGACGGTTGCTCCTCACCGCTGCCTCGACGAGGTCCATGCACACCCACAGCGCGAGGGGCGAGCGGTAGGCGAGGACCCCTGCAGGGCTGACGGCAGCGGCCTGCCGGTAGGCCTCGTCGTAATCGCTCCGCCCCAGCGCCATCAGGGTCCGGATGTGCCGGGCGTACACCTGGGCGACGCGCACCCCCCGGGGCAGGGCCCAGCGGGCGATGTCGTCGGCCAGCGCTCCGGCGGCCTCGAAGTCGCCCCGGGCGGCGGCCAGCAGCGCCTGCCCCCAGCGTCCCGGAACCCCCAGGACCCCGTAACCGAGGGCCTCGCTGAACTGAACGCCCTCGCCGAGCAGTTGCTGCGCCTCCTCCCACCTGCCGGACAGGAAGTCGTCGATGCCCAGCAGTATCAGCGCGTTGATGGCCGCTCCGGCGGCACCGCCCGTCCGTCCGTCGCGCACCACACGCCACAGCGCCTTGCGCAGTCCCGGGAGGCGGTCGACGAAGACGGCAGCGATGGACATCCACACGATCCGGCTCGGATCCAGCTCCCCGTCGCTGCCGGCGATCAGGCCGTCTAGCCGCTCCAGCACCTCGGCGCCGGTGCGGGCGGGGTCACAGAACGTCGTACCGCACAAGGACACCAGGGCATCCACCGTGGAGTGCCGGAGGGACTCGTGGACCGGATCCCACAGCTCGGCCCGCCCGCCGAAGAAGCACACCAGAAGCAGGGTGCGGAAGGCCTCGTCCAGGGCGAGGTTGTTCGGCCTGTCACGGACTGCGAAGGCCTTGACGGCCCCGACCAGCAGACGGTGGGCGGTGTCGATGTCGCCCTCGCCGGTGAGAAGCATGTACGCGGCGGCGACCGCGGCATGCAGCGGCTCGTCGCTCCCGGGATCGGCCGCATGGGCCGCCGCCAGCAGCTGCGGCGTGCTGCGCAGTTCTCCGGTCACACCCGCACCGATGAACGCCGCCTCGGCCAGTCGGCGGCTCCGGCCGATGCCGAGCGGGCTCAACTCGGCGGCGCGCACCAACGCAGCGACCGCTCCCACGGCGTCCCCGCGCCGGCGCACACGCTGCGCGACCTCGTCGAGGAGCGCCGCCACCTCTTCGTCGGGATCGGTGCTCGCCTCGGCGAGATGCCACGCCCGGCGCTCGGGCCGGCCCGCCAGCAGCTGGGCGAGCTCGCGGTGCGCGGTCTGCCGCTCGCCGCCCGTCGACTGTTTCACCACCGTCGTACGGATCAGAGGGTGGGCGAACACGACGCGCCCGGCGTCCGTGTCGACACGGATCAGCCTGGCCCGCTCGGCCGGCCAGAGGTCGCCCGGTCCGGGGGCGCCCGGACCGGTGGAACGCAGGATGGACAGGTCACCCGTGGCGTCCAGGGCGGCGCGCAGCAGGAGGCGAACGGTCGGAGCGGGAAGCTCGTTCACCCGTGAGGCGAACAGGGCCATGAGCCGCTCGAGCGGCGAGACACCTGCCGCATCCCCCAGCGTCGCAGGAGGGCCGGAGGCCGGACCACTCGCCTCGCCCGCCAGTTCCAGGAGGGCCAGGGGGTTGCCCTGCGCCTCCGTCACCAGTCGGGCACGCTGTCGGTGCGCCAGCGCCGGGAACCGGGCCCGCAGCAGCGCGGCGGCCGCCTCGTCGTTCAGCGGCCGCAGGTCGTACCGGGACAGACCACCCTGCTCGAAATGGCCCCCGGCGTTCGGCCGCCCCGCCGCGAGAAACGCCACGCGGCTGCCCGCGAGCCGACGTGCCACGAATCCGAGCACACCGGCGCTCGCCCGGTCGAGCCACTGCACATCGTCCACGATCACCACCAGAGGCCGACGGGCCCCGACTCGGCCGAGGAGGGCGAGGGTGGCTCCCGACACCTGCGCTCGATCCGGGTTCGGGCCGGCGCCGAACCCCAACGCCACGGTCAGCGCGCTGCGCTGCTCGGGGTCGAGCAGTTCGAAGTCGCCGGTGAGCGGAAGCAGGAGCTGGTGGAGCGCCGAGTAGGGAACATCGGCTTCGAACTCCACGCCGGCGGCGCGCAGCAACGAGGACCCGTCGGCCTGCGCCATGTCCGCGGCGCAGTCCAGGAGCACGGTCTTGCCGACGCCCGCCTCACCGGTCAGCAGCTGGGTCCTGCCGTCGTTCACGCCCGCGTCGAGGAAGGCGCGTATCAGCGCCAGCTCTGCGTGCCGCCCCACGAGATCTCGAGCGATTCCCCGGCGGGCGGACTCGTCGTCGTTCACCGTATTCTCCGTTCCACCGGATCAACCCGGAGGTCGCACGCGCACGGGTACGTCGAGATCTCCCGTGCTCGACACCGTGGTCTCCTCGTCCAGACGCCACACTCGACACGACCGGTGGCGCGGAGCCGGGACCGGGTCCCATACCAGTCGACGGCACCGTACGCGGGGCCGGCCTTCGGCCCGCTACCCCAACGTGGACTCGTACTCGCTCAGGGGCAGGGCGTCGCGCAGTTGCCGACGAGAGGTGATGCCGAGCTTGGTGAAGACCTTGCGCAGGTGCCACTCGACCGTCCGCGGGCTCAGGAAGAGCCGGGCCGCGACCTCCGGATTGGAGAAACCGTCCCGCGCGAGCAGTGCGATCTGCCGCTCCTGCGACGTCAGCTCCTCTCTCGACGAGGCCTCGACCTTACGCTTGCGCACGGCCTCACCCGAGGCCAGCAGCTCGCGGCGGGCACGCTCCGCGAACGCCTCCATCCCGATGGAGAAGAACATCTCGTATGCCGTGCCCAGATGTTCCCGCGCCTTGGCGCGCCGCCGCTCCCGGCGCAGCCACTCCCCGTACAGCAGGTGGGCACGTGCCAGGTCGGGGTGCAGCCCCGTGCGGCCGAACCGCTCGATCGCCTCCCGGTAGAGGCCGTCGGCGACAGCGCCCTCGCTCACCAGCGCCCGGCAACGGGCCAGCAGACCCTGAGCCCAGTCGGTGTCGCACAGCTCGGTCGCGTCCGCCACTTCCCGGAGCGCTTCGCGGGCGATCTTCTCCTCCCCGACCCGCGATGCCGCTTCGACGAGTTCGGGCAGCGCCCAGGAGGTCACGGACATCGCGGAGAACTGGATGCTGGCCCGTGCCGCCGGCAGCGCGTGCTCGTAGCGGGCGAGGCCGTTGTAGAGGACCGCAGCCGCCCAGTGCGCGCAGGTGACCGCGTTCAACTGGCCGTCCGCGGTCGCCCACTCGATCGTATCGGCGATCAGGCCCGTGGCTTCGGCCTCCTTGCCCTGCATGGCCGCCAAGAGCATCTTGGTGTGCTGTGCTATGGGCATACCCGTCGCCGCGGCGACGGCTTCGGACTCGGCCACCAGCGCGGTCGCGGCGGCGAGGTCACCGGCCAGGAGGGTCGCGGTCCCCAACGAGGCCAAATACACGGGGAGTTCCGTCAGGGCGCCGGCGGTGCGCACCACGTCGACCGCTCTGGCATAAGTCTCGTGCATGACTCGCTCGTCCCACACGGCACAGCTCACACCACAGGCCGCCCAACCCCACTTCAGAAGGTCCTGCGCGGGATACTCCCTGAGCGCCTTCATCGCCCTGCGCAAGGTGGGGAGCGCTGCGGTGCTGCCTTGGGTGATGAGCAGTGCGTAACCGTCGAGGACGAGATCAAGGGTGCTCGGGCCGCCCTCGCGAGGAGGAAGCTTCGTTATCGCCTGGGATACCGCCATGAGGCTGTCCGCGTCCGAGGCGGCGAAGGCCGCGGTGGCCCAGGCGAGGAGATAGGTTTCCCGCGCCAGTTCCATGTCGAGCGCTTCGAGGCGTTGCGCGGAGGCCAGCAGCATGGGTGGTGCCTGCCTGTTGAAGCCGGCCGCGAAGACGATGTGACTACGCACCAGGTGGGCTCGCGCGCGCTGGAACTCGTCCTGGGCCTCCTGGTCGGCGATGCCGACGAGCTCCCGGGCGGCCTCCAGATCACCCGCCCGCAGGCTGGTGTTCGCGGCTGCCAGCGCACGTTCGGCGCGCTGGGAGGTGTCGACGGTCAGCGCCGTGGACCTCCGCAGGAACGCTGCGGCGGCGGCCAGTCCGCCCCGGGCCTGGGCACGGTCGGCGGATCGCTCCAGTTCCCTCGCGACGGCCTCGTCGGGTGCGGCCGCCGCGGAGGCGAGGTGCCAGGCGCGGCGGTCCGGATCGGTGTCCGGGTCGGTGGCCTCCGCCAGCGCCCTGTGCACCGCCCGGCGATCACCTGCCGTCGCCGACCGGTACACGGCCGACCGTACGAGCGGGTGGCGGAAGATCACACGTACGCCGAACGACAGCAGCCCGTCCGTCCCGTTCGCCAGGGCCGTCTCCGGCGTGACGCCCAGCCGTCTGGCCGCCTGCCACACCAGGGTGGGATGACCGGTCGGCTCGGCGGCGGCGACCAGCAGCAGCCTACGGGTCTGCTCGGGCAGTTCGGCGATCCGGGCGAGGAAACTCTGCTCGATCCGGTCCGGCAGCGTCCCGCCGTTCAGCATGCCGAAGCCGCCCGCCAGTTCGGTCACGGAAAGCCCGCGCGACAGCTCCATCAGGGCCAGTGGATTGCCCCGTGTCTCGGCCACGAACCGATCACGGATGCGCCGGTCGAGCTGGGCGTGCGTCACCGAGACCAGCAGGGCGTGGGCATCGGCATCCCGCAGCCCGTCGAGCGCCAGGTCGGGCAGTCCGAGCAGGTCCTGTGGCTGCTCGCGGGCACCGAAGAGGAGGCCGATCGCCTCGGCCAGCGACCGCCGGGCGACGAAGCCGAGCACCTGCGCCGAAGCCCGGTCCATCCATTGCGCGTCATCGACCACGCCCAGGAGCGGACGTTCCTCCGCGGTGTCCGACAGCAGACTCAGCACTCCCAGCCCGACCAGGAAACGTTCCGGCGGGGGAGCCACTCGCATGCCGAACACCGTCTCGAGTGCCTCGCGCTGCGGTGCGGGAAGCCTCTCCACCCGATCCAGCAACGGCGCACAGAACTGGTGCAAGGTGGCGAACGGCAGCTCCATCTCGGACTCCACGCCGACCGCGCGCAGCACCCGCGTGCCCGTCGCCGACTTCTCCGCGTACTCGAGCAGCGCCGACTTGCCGACTCCTGCGATGCCGTGCACCACGAGCACACGGCTCTCACCGGCGCAGACATCAGCGATCATCTGGTCGAGGAGAGCACACTCCGCTCCCCGCCCGAGCAGGCCAGCCCGTCCTCCGTGCGCCCGACCACCCACCGGATGCGTCACGATAGTTCACCCCCGCCATCGCATTTCCGCCACCCGCCCCGCATGCACAGTACAGCAGCCTTGGGACAGGAGAGGTGCCGCGTCCGCGGCAGTGGGGCCTGACGCGCCTTGGGGCCAGTGGGTGACCGTGCCAGGGGGAAGCACGGACCGGCCCGGTCGCCTCCGCTGACGGGCGACGGCCGGCCCTCGCACGAAACCCACCGGCAGGCCGCCGGCCCGCGTCCGGCGGAGGTGGCGACCGGCGAACTCCTCCGGACCCCGGACCGCCGCCCATGCCGAGCGGCTCGCCGGGACGGCCTGCGTCACGCACCGCGAGCAGCCGATCACCGAGTAGCCGATCGCGGAGCAGTTCACGCCCGTGGTGAAACGGTGTGATCGACTTCTGCCGTCCCGTCCAGCCGCTCAGCCTTCCGGCGAGGCCGACGAACCGCCGACGACAAGGCCTGACGGCCGTCCGGCCGGGCTGCGGAGGGAGCGTACTGTCCGGCTCGTCCCCGCGCCCTGATGTCACGGGCGTGCCGGGCCGGCCAGGAGGCGGGCATGGCGTCCTGTGCGAGGCGCGCGGTCCGCGTCGTCGCAGTCAGTCGGACCGATGTTCGGGGCACGGCCGCGGAGCGGAGCGGGCCCGACGACCTACCAGGACCGGTCCCGTCGTCGGTACGGGAACAAGGATCCCCGAACCCGGAGGTCTTCCCGCACGTCTCAGCCGAGCCGGGTGACCTGGTAGTGGCTGATGGACCACTGATCGGCCAGGCGTCTGAGCACGATGGAGAGGGTGACGTGGATGTCCGGCCGGTCGGTGAAGGAGAAGACCACGCCGAGATACCCGAGGAGGACGTCCTCCGCGGGACTGCGTGTCTCGAGCACCTCGTACGCGGCCCTCAGCCCGAGCGGCTGGGAGTCGTAGTACTCGGCAACGCCCCGGCGGCCGACGCTGTAGGGGTGGAGCCCCTGGAAAATGGCGTCCTCGGTGAAGAGCACTGCGATCTTCTCCGGCTCGTGTGCGTCGACGGCGGACTTCCACTGGTCCATGACGTCGCGCAGAACGACTTCCTGCGCTGCTGTTCGGGTCATCGGTCCTCTCCTCCTACCGAGGGTTCCACCTGCCGCCACCTCTCGATGAACGTTCGGCTTCCTGCCGCCGCGCCGGGCCCGCGTGGTGTCCGGAGCTCTCAGGCGGCGGGACCGGTGGGGCCCGGATCGTTGGGGTGCGGCTGTACGGCGGTGATCTCTGCGGTCATCCACGGCCACAGGGGCAGGGTGCCGAGCACGCTCTCGCGCAGCTCCGCCTCGTCCGCCGCGCGCCACAGGCCGATGCTGCGCAACTCGCCGACCGGACGCCACAACCGGACCAGGTTGCCGCCGGCGGCCAGCTCCCCGGCCCGGACGGACTCGGCCGCACGACGCCGGTCGACCTCGGCCGGGTCGGTGCCCTGGGGCACGGTCGTGGTCAGCACGACCAGGTATTCCTTCATCGTCAGTCCGTCCTCTCGGCTGTGTCCGAAGATCACGGGGCGCGGTCCCTCGGATGTCCCCGCGTCGTGTCCGTCAGCCGTCCGAAGGCAATGCCCGAGCCCTGCCACCGCACGCATCCTCCTAGCCGCACAGCCTGGTGGCATCGGTCGATTGACGTACGACAGCGCTGACTGCCGTACCCGGGTCTTCCACGGGTGCCAGGGCGAGGCGGCGCAAACACCATGGAACGAAACGCCCATCAGCGGCGTGGACGCAAGCCACGATCTCTCGACGCAGGAGTGAACGATGACGGCGAAGCTGCTGTTTGTGATGACCGGAGCCACGTACTGGACGCTCCGGGACGGCACCAGGTATGCGACCGGTTACTGGGCCGAGGAGTTCGCGGCGCCCTACAAGGCGCTCACGGAGGCCGGCCACCAGGTGACGGTGGCGACCCCCGGCGGGGTGACCCCGAACGTGGACATGATGAGTCTGCGCCCCGACATGGCGGGCAGCGCCGAGACCGCGCTCGAACTGGAGCGCATCATCCGCTCCGCGGAGGTGATGCGGCGGCCGATCCAGCTCGCCGACGCCCGTCTGGAGGACTACGACGCCGTCTACTTCCCCGGTGGCCACGGTCCGATGGAGGACCTGTGGATCGACGCCGACGCGGGCCGGCTGCTGACCGCGGCGCTCGCGTCGGGCAAACCGCTCGCCATCGTCTGCCACGCCCCGGCTGCGATGCTGGCCACCAGGATCCACGGGGTTTCGCCCTTCGCCGGCTACCGAGTCACCGCCTTCACCAACGACGAGGAGGACGCCGTAGGACTGGCCTCCCGGGCGCGATGGCTGCTGGAGGACGAACTGAAGGTGCTGGGCGTGGACTTCACTCGCGGCGAGATGTGGAAGCCGTACACGGTGGTGGACCGGAACCTGTACACCGGGCAGAACCCCGCATCGGCCGGAGTCCTGGCGGAGCAACTGCTGAAGGTCCTGTAGGCGGCGCCCGCTCGGCCGCCCTCGGTATGTCGCTCGATCACGGAAGGGCTCAAGCAATGGACATGAAATTGGAAGTGGTCGTGATACCGGTGTCCGACGTCGACCGGGCCAAGGACTTCTACACGGCACTGGGCTGGCGGCTGGACATCGACATCGCCACCGACGAGGACTTCCGGGTGGTGCACCTCACGCCACCGGGCTCGCCCACGTCGGTCGTCTTCGGCACCTCGGTCACCTCCCAGGTACCGGGGACGGCCCAGGGCCTGCACCTGGTCGTCGACGACATCGTCGCCGCCCACGACGAGCTGAAGCGGGCCGGCGCCGATCCCGGCGACGTCTTCCACGACGCCGGCGGTGTCTTCCACCACGCCGGCACGCGGGCCCGGGTGCCCGGACCGGAACCGCGGCGCACCAGCTACGGCTCGTTCCTGTCCTTCAACGACCCGGACGGCAACGAATGGGTCCTCCAGGAGATCACCAGGCGGCTGCCGGGACGAGTGGACCCGGCGGCCACGACGTTCTCCTCGGCCGACGACCTGGCGAGCGCGCTGCGCCGGGCCGCGGCGGCCCGGCACCGGCAAGGGGAGGGCACCGGCCCGGAGGATCCCGACTGGCCGGAGTGGTTCGCGCGGTACCTGGTCCGTGAGCAGACCGGCGCGGCCGAGGAGGTGCGATGAGCGGGTCCACCTACCGAGCCGTCACCGTCACCGGCCGGCGGCAGTTCGCCGTGGTCGAACGCGAACGCCACGAACCGGCCCCGGGACAGGTGCGCCTACGCGTCGACGCGTGCGGAGTCTGCCACACCGACGTCCTGGCGGTCGAAGGACTGCGCCAGGACGCGTCGACGCCGGTGGTACCGGGACACGAGATCATCGGCGTTATCGAAGCCGTCGGACCAGGTGTCGAACCGGTGTGGCGGCCGGGCGAACGCGTCGGCGTCGGTTTCCTCGGTGGCCAGTGCACCGTGTGCGACTCCTGCCGCCGCGGCGACTTCGTCAACTGCGAGGACCAGCCGCAGACCGGGCTCGACACCGACGGCGGCTATGCCGAGGTGGCCTACGCCCGGGCGACCGGCCTCGTGCGGCTTCCGGCCGCCCTCGACGCACTGGCCGGTGCGCCGCTGCTGTGCGCGGGGCTGACCGTTTACACCGCGCTGCTGTCCTCGGCGGCGCGTCCCGGCTCGCTCGTCGCGGTCCAGGGCATCGGCGGCCTCGGCCACCTCGGGATCCAGTACGCCCGGGCACTGGGGTACCGGGTGGTCGCCATCGCCAGGGGCACCGAGAAGTCCCGGCTCGCCGCGGAACTCGGCGCGCACGAGTACATCGACAGCACGGCGACGGACCCGGGCGCCGCGCTCCGGCAGCTCGGCGGGGCAGCGGTCGTCGTCGCCACGGCCGCGTCGGGCGCCTCGATGTCACCGCTGGTGCGCGGGCTCGGCCGGCGTGGCCAGCTGGTCGTCGTCGGAGCGGCCCCCGACCCCCTCGAGGTGAGCACGACCGATCTCATCTTCGGCGGCCACGTCGTGCGGGGAAGCCTCACCGGCTCCTCGGTCGAGAACGAGGACAACGTGCGCTTCGCCCTGGACCAGTCGGTCCGCTCCTCCAACGAGGTGCTCCCGCTGAGCGAGGCATCCAAGGCCTACGAGCGGATGCTCTCCGGCCAGGCCCGGTTCCGCGTCGTACTCGATGCAAGGAAGTGAGACGGCCGCGGCCGACGCACCGTCGGCAGGAAAACACCCGGGCCGTCCGGCCGGCGAGAGCCGGTCGGAACCACCACCGTCACAACGAAGAGTGAAGAGGCATCTCATGAGTAACTCCGGCAAGAAGGTCGCCGTCGTCACCGGCGCTTCCCAGGGCATCGGCGCCGGTCTGGTCGAGGCGTACCGCAAGTTCGGTCACGCCGTCGTCGCCACGTCCCGGACCATCTCCGCCTCGGGCGACGCGGACCTGGTCACCGTCCAGGGCGACATCGCCGACCCGGCCACGGCGGAGCGCGTCGCCGCCGCCGCGATCGAGCGGTTCGGCCGTATCGACACCTTGGTCAACAACGCGGGCATCTTCGTGGCCAAGCCGTTCACCGAGTACACGCAGGAGGACTACGACTCGGTCATCGGTGTCAACCTGGGCGGGTTCTTCCGCATCACCCAGCTCGCCGCCGAGCAGATGCTCCGTCAGGGCGGCGGTCACATCGTCCAGATCAACACGACCCTGGTCGAGCACGCCCTCTCCGCGGTACCCGCGGCGCTCGCTTCCCTGACCAAGGGCGGCCTCCAGTCCGTCACCAAGGCCCTGGCCATCGAGTACGCGACCCGCGGCATCCGCAGCAACGCCGTCTCCCTGGGCATCATCAAGACCCCGATGCACGCGGAGGAGACCCACGAGACGCTCGCCACCCTGCACCCGGTGGGACGGATAGGCGAGATCGGCGATGTCGTCGACGCCGTCCTCTACCTGGAGAACGCGCCGTTCGTCACCGGCGAGGTCCTGCACGTCGACGGTGGCCAGAGCGCCGGCCACTGACGCTCGGGCCGGGGCGCCCGGACGAGACCGGCGACCCCGGCCATCTGAGGGTTTCCTGGATCACGTGGACCGCGCCTCGCCCCGCAGAACAGAAGCGTCCGGACGACTCGTAGAAGTGGCGGCCCCCTCCCCGCGCCCGCAGGGGTGGGCCCGCCACTGAGTCGTCGAGCGAGAGGTTCGCGAAACGCTGCACGGTGCGGGCCATGCGCACAACGGTTTCCGTGATGGGGCGGCCCTTACCGGACACGCCCGCATCGGCCCGGAGCACACCGGACGCGCCCACGTCGCCAAGGGGCACTGCGCTCGACCATCCTGTCCCGCCCGGTGTTCACGACCTACAACAGCTCCGGGCGTGCCCCGCCGGGGAGCATCTTCGGGTGCCGGCGACGGGTGCCCTGGCGCGGGGCCAGAGGTGTCGACGGCACAGATGTCATTACGTGCCCGAGCAGAGCGCGGTCTCGGTCCACCTGCGTGGGCAACTCGCGCACATCCAGGGCCGAGCGCAGCTCAGGGTTGATGTCGAGGCTGCATTGATACAGGTAGAAGCCCTTCAGACATGAGGCTGCGACCTGAAGCGCGGACGGGCCGTACGGGGGCTTCGGTGGTGTCCGCCAGGGCTCGCCGAAGGGCATTGCCACCCTGGCACCGACCGCCCCCATGTAGCGGTGCAGGTCCCGCAGCGACACGGCCTCGGTCGCCAGATGCTCCCGAGCCCGCCACCGCAGGTGGTCCACCAGGTGGTACGCACAGGTCTTCTGCGTACCACGTCCCTCGTAGGACCGCAGGAAGCTGTCCGCCTCCTCGTCTATGGAGCCGCCGGGCCGCAGGATCGTGTACGACCGGCCCCCGCCCGCCTCATCGGCTGTACCTGAAGGTCCCCCAGGACCATCCCGCTCCGCACGACGTCGCCTCCTCTCCCGTACACCGAGCCGGCAACTGAGCCGGTCAGTAAAGGGACACGGGACGACGCCAACAGCGACCCCGATGAGCGAAGCGAACGCCCACAACCCGGTCGGTAAAGTCGGCACGCCGTACCCGGAGCCGGGCGGCGGCTTGCTCGGGCCCGAGCGGGGTGTCGGCGGCGACCAGGTCCGCCAGGTCCGCACGCTCGCAGACCTCCGCGACCTGGCCAGGGTGGTGCAGCGTCCCGTCCGGGTACGCGCTCAGGTCGACCAGCAGGCCGCGGTCGACGAACCGGCGCACCGCGAACGCCGTGCGCATGCGCCTTCTCGCCGATCACGTTCGGGGTGCCGAGCGCGTCGGCGATCCGGTCGGCCGCCGCATCGCCCGAGATCGCAGGTGAGGGCATCGCGGCTACGCCCGCGTACGCGAAGGAAAATCACCCGCCCGGGTGCCGCTCCAGACCAGGTCGGACCACCGTGGTGGGGGCCGACCACAGGCCCGACCATCAGGCCCGACCAAATGTCGGTCACATCCCTACCGGCATTTGGATCACTTGTTCGAATCGCGTGTCCCTTCGGACACGAGAGCGATCGGGACGATATGCAGTCGGATACCGATGTGCGCGCTGTCGTGCAGGGGGTAGGTTACGCGGGCCGGTCGAACCCCCGACCCGGACGCTGTCCGCCGCGCGAGGCCGCAGCTAGAGCCGGTCGGCGCAGCCCCGCCGGCGTCGGCCAGCTGCCCGGAACCTTCGTTCAGAGCACCGGTGTCCTGCCACAGCGGAGGGCGAGTTTCTCAACCGGAGCCTGACCTGCGGACCACGCAAAGCCATGGCTCCGCACGACATTCGGTTCTGCCTCTGCCGGCGACTTCACCCGTGGTGTGGAGTGAACGACGCCCGCCGGGACGTCATCTCATGGGGTGCGGCGAAACAGCCGACGCGGCCCATCCGCTCTGCGGGAGCAGGGAAGGTGCCGCGTCCCGACAGTCCAGCGGCCGACGCCTCGGGCCGGGAGGGGCGGCCACGCCGCAGGCGGGCGAGTCCACGCCCACGTCCTGCGACAGCCTGGAGGCCAACTGGCACCGCACGCCGGCTCGTATCCATGACGAGACGACGATGCTCACCGAGTATGACCTCGAAGACGGCGCCGTCCTTGGCAGTGCTCTTCTCTCAGCCGGCCTGGTGGCCGAACCCGACTCCGCTTCGACCACCTGGACCGAGGAGGTCCGCCTGACAGTGACCCGAGCCGAGGGCGAAGCCGGCGTTCTCGACGCCGGTCTCGTTGACACCTGCACTGCTTGAGCTGTGCGATGTCGCGGTAGCCGCCGCAGCCGGCCTGGCCCGGCGCCTGTGCCGGGCCAGGCCGGCTCGGTGTCAGCTGGGCTGGGCGGTGGGCATGATGAAGACCTGGGGGAGGTTGACCCGCAGGGGCAGGGATGCGATGAAGCCGACGGTCTGCGCGATGTCGATCGACTGGAGCCAGTCGATGCTCTCCTTCGACCCCTCCAGCCAGGCGCTGGCACCCGGGTCCGTGACGTGGTCCTGGAGTTCGGTGCCCACGATCCCGGGCTCGATCGCGCTGACCCTGACCTTCTTCGGGCCCAGCTCGATGCGCAGGTGCTTGGACAGGTGCGAGACGAACGCCTTGGTGCCGGCGTAGACGGCGAAGGTCGGGTAGAGGTTCTGCGCGGCGCTGGAGGAGGTGTTGATCAGGTCGGCGACACCGCGCTCCTGGGCGGCCCGCACCAGCTGTGGGGTGAACGCGCCGATGACGTTCATCAGCCCGGAGACGTTCAGGTCGATCTGGCGCTGCCACTGGTCGGCGCGCAGTTCCTCGACGGGCGCGGGGAGCATGACGCCGGCGTTGTTGAACAGCAGGTCCGCGCCGCCCAGCTCGGTCTGGACACGGTCGGCGGCGGCCCGCACGGCGGCGGCATCGGTCACGTCGACGGCGATGGCCACGGCGGTGCCGCCGTTCTTGCCGATGCGCGCGACCAGGTCGTCCAGCCGCTCGGCGCGCCGGGCGAGCACGGCGACCTTGGCGCCCTGTGCCGCCAGGTGCTCGGCCGTTGCCTCGCCGATGCCGCTGGACGCGCCGGTGACGACGGCCACCCGGCCGTCCAGGGGCCTGGCAGAGGCCGTGGCAGAGGTCTCGGTGGTCATGGAGTGACACCTTCTCGAAGATCAATAGGTACGAAGGGGGCGTCGGACGTCCGCCGCCGCGGCGCCTGGCTTCGAGCCGGCCATCGTCAAAACGGCCCGGCCAGGAGGCAGTCGGCCGAAGGGAGCTTGCACCGCGCTGCTTGCACCGTGTTCCGGCGAGGGCAGGGCTGCAGTGAACAGCGTCGTTCCGGACAAGAGGTCCTGCCCGGACCGAGCGGTGGCGGGTCTCAGCGGCACCGTTGAGGGCCTGTGCCCGGACAACGGCGGGGGGCCTTGGAGCATGGTTGCCGCAGAGGGGCTGTGACGGCCACGTTCTGGCGGTTCAGCCCGAGTTGCCTGGAGCGAGCAGGGTAGAGAGGTACCGGGCGATGCCGGACCAGTTCGTGATCGTCAGCTGGCTGTTGACGACGACAGCCCTCGGGTGCTCGTTGTTGGTGGTGGCGATGGCGAAGTTGGAGAGCGGTCGCCAGTTGTTCTCGAGGGAACGGTGCAGCCAGGGCATGCCGTTGTAGCGGGCATTCGGGCTCGACACGATGTCGTTCATGATGCCGAAGACGTCGTTGAACCGTGCGGCCTCGGAGAGGAACTGGGTCATGAACAGGAACGACTCGGCCGTGGCGCCGGCTTCTGCCCCGACCCTTGCGTCCTGGACGAATGCGAGTTGCCAGAGGTGATTCCACAGGCGGTTGTAGGAGACGTCCAGGGTGTCCCGGGCGTGCGGTGATGCCGCTTCCAGGGATGGGTAGGAGCCGCCGTGCACGAGTACCCGGTACTCCCCGTTGGCCGGGGGCAGCAGTCCTCCACCCTGCGTGTTGCGCAAGCTGTTCATCGTCTGCTGGAGGTTGAACGTGCCGCGGTCGGCGGTCTCGTAGGTCACGCCGGACGCGGTCGTGAAGCCACGCAGGTACAGGTTGCCCGGGGAGATCCAGAGCCGCAGAAGGCCCGCCGGGCCGGAGCCGTTGGGGCGCATGTTGACGTCGACCCGGATGAGCCCCACATCGGCACCGTCGGTCTGCGTGATGTCGACATTCCCGCGGTAGCCGTGTCCCGCTGCGAGGCGAAGGCTGTTGATGAATGACCTGTACCGGGCCTGAGCCGAGTACTGGGGTTTCTCGAGCGCGTCGAACCACACGTGTGACACGGTCAGCCGGGTGTCGGCCTTCGCCGGGCCGATTGCCGAGAGGAACGCGGTTACGACGATGAGAAACGTCACGCCGATCGCTGCGAGTTTAGCGGACTTGCCCTGGCTCAACTGGGCTCGAGGTGGACTGAAGGGCATGCTGCCACTCCTTGATCTCGGGGACCGACGCAGCTACCGGCTGATTCCCCACACACGCCGGAAGCAGAGGTCGGTCGTCTCAGGGTCTTGGTTAGCTTGACGGACTGACTGTGCAAGCAGGCCGGTTCAGAGCGTGAACTCGATCAGCGGCCTGTGCGGACCGGGCGGCGGCCGCCGTCGCTCCGCAGACCGCTCCCAGCCCTGACCGACGGGGACAGGCTCACACCGTCTACCCGCCGCCCGGGCTGCATCGTCGGCCCCGGCAGGCCGCACCCCGCCCTGATACGCCCCCATCCGCGCAGGAGACGGTCGATGAGATGCCGTCCCGCGTACTCCAAGACCCGCCTGTTCGCCGTTCACGACGGAAATCCCCTCCCAAGCCAGTGAGGTTTTCGCCCCAACTGTCCTGCACGATGGAATCCGCGAACATCGGTCACCTGACTGTGAGCAGGCACGAGCCGCCCGACCGTACCCGCCCGGCACTCCAGGCTCCGACGCGCGGGACCGCTGCCCGCACACGGCTCTCCGCAGCACATTTCCCCGAAGCCGCGCCGCCTCGGCTCGGCAGCAGTACCGAACCGACGACCTAAGTCATACAGCGCACAGCACCGCCGACGCCGCGCAGATGCTGTAGGCGATGAAGAGAGCCCAGTGAGCTGCACAGCCGGTGCCGGTGTCCGTCTTCGTGCCCGTCCGCGGTGCGGGGCGAATCGGTCCCGTGCCACGCTGTGCCATGTATCGGGTGTGGTTGGCCCTGCATGGGATCGGTCCCCGCCAGGCCGTCGTGCTCCGTGACTACGGCATCCACTCGGTAGGACTGCTCGCCGCCGTCTGTCCGGCCACCGTGCAGCGCCTGCTGGGCAAGAAGGCCGGCCGGCTCGTCGCCGACCGCGCCCGCGGCATCGACCCCCGCCCCGTCGTCCCCCGAACCCTGCCGGCCTCCGCCGCCGTACGCCACCGCTTCGCCCACCCCACACCCTGGACGGCGCCCTCGTCCGAACGGCACTCCTCGACCTCGTCGTCCGGCTCGGCCTCCAGCTGCGCCACCGGGGCCAGGCCGCTCGCGCGATCACCCTGACCCTGGGCTTCGCGGGCGGCACCACGTGGGAGAGGACCCGCCGCCTGCCCGCACCCTCCGCCCACGAGGACGACCTGCGCACACTCGCCTACCAGCTGATGGACGCCGCCGGCCTGCAACGCGCCCGCCTGACCGGCATCGTGCTGCGGGGCGAGGACCTCATCGACGCCGACCAGGTCGCCGAGCAGATCAGCTTCGACGGCGCCCGTGAGTCCCGCCTGGTCGCTGAGCAGGCCATGGACCGCATCCGGAAGAAGTTCGGCCCCGACTCCATCGGGCCGGCCGCCGTCGCGCCCCTGCGCCGGGCCTCATGACCGCGCTCCAGAACCTGGTCGCAGGACCCGAGAACCGCTGCGGCCCGGAGGGGGTACGCCCTCACCGCGACCTCGTCACGCCCGGCCACGGTGGCAGCGATGCCGCGCGATGGGTGGTGCATCCAGCGCGGCAGGTGCCGGGGAACGGCTGGTAAGGGTGCGGGACGAAGTGCCCGTTCGAGCGCCTGCCGTCACGAGGGATACGACAGGCTGCGCGCTCCCGGGCCCGCAGCGCGGCGGCGTCGGCGGGCCCGGTCCTCACCCTGCACACCAGGCGGGCCGACGTGGGCACGGCAGCGCTCAGCAGCCGCGACGCAGGCCGCTCTGAAACTGCCGTATGCCGGGCTGTGCCGTCCCACTTCGGCTCGGCCGCCCACCCGATGGGCAGGGCGTGGCTGTCCACGGCAACGGCCAGCATCGGCTCGGGCAAGGACCGGATCATGACGTGATGCCTTCCACACCGGACCACTAGAAGCGCGACTGGACGACTTGATCATCCGGCGGCAGGTGGGACGCTGCTCGGGTCTAGTACTGCAACGGTGCTTGTCGTGACCGATGGCCAGGTCAGGGGCTGTGTCCGCGGCGTTTGTAGTGGCTGGTGCGGGCTTGGTGCTGTCGCCGCCGGCGCCAGGTCGACCAGTGCAGGATGTGCTCGACGGGTGTGGGGCGGCGGTCGGTGAGACGGGTGATCAGCCGTTGCTTTCCCGGTATCCAGCTCGCGGGCTCGCAGGACGGTCAGGCAGGTGTGGGCGGCCATGGCGAGGGTCATGTGTCGATGCCAGCCGGGGTGGCGGCCCAATCCTGGTAGTCGTCCAGGCCGCATTCCTGTTTCCCGCTTTGGAAGCATTCCTCGATGGCCCATCGGCTGCTCGCGATGCGGATCAGCTGGTCGAGTGTGGTCTCCGCGGGGCAGTAGGCGATGTAGTAGGAGATCTCCTGCGGGCGGGCGACGCTGCGGCGGGCGATCACCCAGTGGCGGCGGTCGGGTCGGTGCCAGGGCCGCACCTCGATGCGGGCCCAGTCGTGGATCCAAGGCCGTGAGCCTCGGTGCCGCAGGAACGGCGCTTCCATTTCTGCCGGGCGAGGCCGTTGAACAGGTCGTGGACGGGGTGGTCGATCGTCCAGCGGGTGACCATGGTGTCGTGGCGGGTGGTGGCCATGACGTGGAAGACGTCCGCCCGGTCCAGCTCGGACCGCCGGCCTTTGGAGAAGCCGTAGGCGGCATCCGCGGTCACCCAGCGAAACGGGATCTTTCCGCGACGGCACGGCGGACCATCACCTTCGCCATGGCCACCTTGGTCTCGAAGCCGACCTCGCCGTCGATACCGGCCCGGCGGCACTCCCTTGTCTACTGTTCCGGCCGCCTGCCTCGTGGAGGTTGCAGTGCTGCGTGCAACGGGGCCGGCCTCGCCGCCTGACGCGCCTGGATCAGATGCGCCAGGACCGCAGGGCCTCGGCGACGGCGTAGACGCTCAGCCGGGTGTCCCGGACCTTTCTGACGAGGTCGGACAGGGCGCCGTATGGGGGGTCGATGCCTTCGCCGGACTGATCCATGTACTGAGCGGCCACGAAGGCGGCGAAGAGGCTGTTGCGGTGGGGGAGTGGCTCCAGGCGCACGATCGTGTGCAGGAGCGCGGCCGCGCGCCAGGCGGCATCCGGGTCGGAGGCCTCGAGCGTCGGCATCCGGGTCTTGTGCCGGGCGACGGCCGCCACCAGCGCGGAGTAGTCGGTCACGGTGACGTCTTCGTGCCCGAGGGCGGCCTCCTGGACGTCGAGGAGCCAGGAGACGTCGATGTGGACAACCATCAGGCAGCCGCAGCCCCGTCGCCGCGCTGAGAAGGCGGAATCTCCTCGGGGAACGCCTCGTCGAACTCGCCGCGCAGCCTGTCGGCCCAGGCGGTGGCGCCGGCGACGAACCGCTTGCGGTGCATCTCGCGTACACCGAGGTCGTGCAGGTACTGCTTGAGGCTCTTGCCCTCGGCGGCGGCGGCGGCTCGGACGCCTTCCATTTCCTCGTCGGAGAAGGACACGTTCAGTGATGGCATAACCCGATGGTACCTAGTTGGTACCACACTCCTCAAGGCCGGTGAGCGGCTCAGAGCAGCCACACCATCACCGCGCCTGGATGCGATGGAGGGCATCGCGGGCTCTGCGCCGCCCTCGCCCGTGGCCGGGTCGATGCCGGCCGGCTGCGGCGGGCCCTGGCCGCGGCGCCACTGCCGCGGGCTGCCGATGGCCGGCTGGTCCTGGCCGTCGACATCACCTGCTGGCTACGCCCCGATGCCCACACCTCACCGCAGCGGATCCTGTGTCACACCTACGGCCGGGGAAAGGACCAGCACATCCCTGTCCCCGGCTGGCCGTACTCCATC
>NZ_JBEYRP010000053.1:0-25233 GCF_040704085.1 Streptomyces sp. NPDC047841 | reverse complement strand
AGTACGAGGGCCTGGGGCCGGCGCCCCGAGAGCACGCACCTGACGCCGCGCGGCCGCCCTCCGGGCGACGACGCGAATTGTCAGACAGGCCCTGGCGACCCTCGCGGCCGCCCGAGCCCTGCAAGCGGTCGGTGCCGCTGCCCAGTTGCCCTCTCCTGTCCAACGTCCTTGTGGTGCCAGGAGATCTGGCTCTGGAGCGCCCCTGCGCACCGGCGTGGCCGCAGCCTTCGGCAGGTGTGTGCACCTGTGCCAGCCCCCGGTATCGGATCGGGATCGCGTCGGGAACCCACTGCGGCACTCTGACGTCATCGGAAGGCGGGGCCCGGTGGGGAACCGTCCGAAGGACAGGGAGTCCGGGGTGACCAGGATCGTACTGATGTCGGGCAGTCTGCGGCGCGGCTCGGTGAACAGCACCGCCGTCGTGACGATCGGCCGGCTGCTGGCGCGGCGGGGTGGACAGGTGCGCACGCCGCTGCTGGATCTGCGGACTGTGCCGTACTACGACCAGGACCTCGACACGGCTGACGGCCCGGCCGCGGTGGTACGGGCGCGGCGGCTGCTCGGATCGGCGGACGCCCTGGTGATCAGCACCCCTTCCTACAACGGAGGTGCTCCAGGTGTCCTGAAGAACGCTCTGGACTGGCTTTCCCGGCCCTGGGGCGACAGTGCTCTGACCGGCTTGCCGACGGCGCTGATGAGTGCTTCGCCCGGGCCCCGCGGTGCGGCGGACGCGCAGCCGGGACTGCGGGTGAACCTCGAACGTTCCGGAGCGGTCCTCATCGACCACCGGCCCCTGGCGCTCGGGGACGCGGAAGCCCTGCCGCGTACGGGTCAGGGGTTCACCGATCCGTCGGTCCTGGCCCTGCTGGAGGAACTGGCCGACGCCGTATGGGCGGCGCGGCGCGGCGCCGCCGACGCCGAAGTGATCCGCCCGGCCGGTGACGGTGGGCTGCACCCCGCAAGCGTCGCCTGAGACCGCCGCTCCCGGCGCGGTGCCGTGATGCGCCGCGTCCTTCACAGACTTGCCCCCGTGCATGGTGCCTACAAGGTACGCGTCGGTGGCAGGAACGCCCGTCCGGCCACGGACGGCACTTCGCTTCGGCACCACGCCACGTGGAGCCCTGATCAAGGAAAGGGGGTGCCCCTCATGACGAAGCTCGTCCGCCGCGTGACCCGCGCCGCCATCTGAGGCGCCCTGTCAGTTCCCATGCCACGAGGTAAAGAATGCGAAGGAGGTGCAGTCCCATGACGAAGCTCGTCCGCCGCGTGACCCGCGCCGCCATCTGATGCGTCCTCACCTTCCAGTGCAGTGAGGAATCGCCCCCTGGGGCCGGGTCACCCCAGCCCCGGGGGGCACGTCCACGTTCACACGACGCGGCTCGTGACCCGCCGGCGCGGCCTTTCTTATTGCTTCTCAGCCTTTCTGCTCACTTTTGTTGCCGCTTCAGCCCGTCCGACAGGAGTGGAGTCTCACCATGGAGATCCCGGAACGGATCACACGGATCGTCAGCCTGCCCGGCCGCGGGCTCCTGGCCTGTGACGTCCGCGGTGGCCTGCACCGCCTCGACCACGACCTGACCCTGCGCCGGTCGTCCGGTCTGCCCGCCGTGGCCCAGGACCCGGCCGGCTGCCCGGTGTACGGCGTCGCCCTCGCAGGCGACTGGATCATCACCCGGGACAAGTCCGGCACCATCTGCCGCTGGCACGCCGACACGCTGCGCCTGGCCGACCGCCTGGACGCCCGCACCACCGCCGACCGCTCCCTGCTGCTGGAGGGCGAACAGCCGTCCCCCACGATGCTGCGCGGCATCGGCGTGTGGAACGGCAAGGCGTACGTGGACAACGGGTACTTCCAGGTCGTCCTCCTGGACGTCGAGACCTTCGCCGTCGAGCGCATCGTCCCCTGGCCGCACGGCTACGACATGCTCGAATGGTTCTGCACCGACGCCCCGGGCGTACACGCCGTCGCCGACCGGCACGGGTGCGTGCACCTCGGCTCGCTGGAGGAGTGGTCGTTCCCCACCACGGTGCGCATCGACACCTCCAACGTGCACCGCGTCGTCTACGACGCCCGGCACCACCGCTTCTGGGCCATCGGCGACGCCGGCATCGGCGACACCCACAACGTCTCCAACGGCGTGGTCACCATCGGGCTGGACGGCACGGTCGACCAGCGCATGCACTTCGCCCGCAACGACGTGGAAGGGCTCGTGTTCTCGCCGGACTTCACCACCGCCTACATCGGCGGCTTCGACGGGGAACTGCTCCTGTTCGACAACACCACCCCCGAACTGACCGTCCGCAAGCGTGTCCCCGGCTTCAGCCACCAGATCATCGACGTCACCATCGACGAGGAGGGACGCGTCTACACCCTCACCCAGGACGGCGAGATCACGGCACTGTCCCCGGAGGGCGAGGTGCTGCACCGGCTCGACTTCCCCCGCCAGTGCGTGTGGGACCTGCGTCCGCTGCCCGGCGACCCCACCACCGTCCTGGCCGCCACCGACGACGGAACCGCCGTGGTGCGCCTCGACACCCGCGGCGAGCACGCCCGGCTGGACCTCCTCGACGAGTATCACGGCGCGCCGGGCTTCGCCCGTCGGGCCGAGCCGTGCGGCGACGACCGGGTGGCGATCTTCTGGCCCGACACCGTGCGCCGGTTCACCCCCGACGGCACCACCGTGTGGGAGGCCCGGCTGCCCGGCATCGTCCACACCGTCTCCGTGTCGCCGGACCACAGCCGCGTCCTGGTGGCCAGCAACGCCGGCGGCTACGAGTTCGACGCGGCCACCGGCCGGCAGCTGCTGCACGTGGACGGGCTGCCCGCGAGCGCGTGGGCGTCGGCCTATCTGCCGGACGGCCGAAGGGTATTGGGCTGCCGCACCGGGCGGCTCGCAGCATACGACGAGAGCGGTCGCGTCTCCTGGCAGACGGAGCTGGAGAGCTACCCCAAGCGGCTGCTGGTCGACGGCGACCGGCTGTGCGTCACCGGAGGCGGCGGCGTCAAGGAACTGGTCGTCGGCGAGGACAAGCCGCGGCGGCAGTTCGTGGAACTGCTCGACAACACGGCCGAGAACTGCGCGCTGATCGACGGCACGCTGTGCGTGGTCACCTACGGCATGCAGATCGCCGCCTACGACCACGACAGCGGCGAACTGCTCGCCCTGCACGAGGACCTGCCCGACTTCCCCAAGGGGATGACCGCGCTGCGCGGCGCCGACGGCCGGGCGTACGTGGTGGTCGGAGGCCGGGGCGGCTATCTGCGCCTGTACCGGCTGGACCGGAGCGGCGAGGGTCCGGTGCTGACCGTGCTGCGCGACCTGTGGCTGCCGCGTTCCTCCGGCGCCCGTCCCTTCCCCGCCGCGGCCGGCGCGGCCCGGCCGTGACCACGGCCGGCCGGGTGCGCGCCGGGCACGGCACCGCCCGCGGCGACGAGGTGGTGGAGCCCTCCCCGTTCACCGAGCGCCCCTTCCTCGTCTTCGCCGCCGGGAACGCTGTCAACAACGTCGGCGAGGCCCTGTACGCGACCGCGCTGCCCCTGCTGGCGTACCGGCTGACCGGCGCGCTGACGGTGATGGCGTGGCTGGCGGCCACCGTGCCGATGAGCATGCTCCTCGCCCCCTGGTTCGGCTCGGTGGCCGACCGGCGCGGCACGTCCGGTCTCGTCCTGTACGGGCTGCTTGCGCAGGCGTCGGCGGCCCTGGCGATGAACCTGCTGCTGTGGAAGGGCCATCCGCCGACCTGGACGCTGTTCGTGTGCGCCCTGGTGGTGGCGGCCGGCGGGGTCGCCTACCGGACCGGTTGGATGACGGACGTACCCGTGATGTTCCCGCGCTGCCCGGCGCGCGCCCGCGGCACCCTCAACAGCCTGTTCCTCGCCACCACCCTGGCCGGGCCGGTCCTGGTCGCGGCGACCCTGCCGTGGCTCGGCTACCTGGGCGTGCTGTGGCTGAACCTGCCGACGTTCTTCGCACCGCTGGCGGTGTGGGCGGTGGGCGTGCGCCCGCCGCGCCGCGCCGCCGCGGGCGCCGGGCGGCGTGACCCGGCGCGGCTGTACAAGGTCTGGCACGACGTCACCGCCGACCAGCGCATCGCCGTCACGCTCGTCCTGCAGATGGTGCTGGAAGCCGTCTGCGGCACCGGCCTGACGTCCCTGGTCCTGTTCGAACTGCGCCATTCCTGGCGGTTGTCCGGGCAGCAGGCCGGCTGGGTCGTCGCCGCCGTCAACCTGAGCCTGCTGACCGGCAACCTGCTCGTCTCGCAGCGCCGACGGCTGCGGCCCAGCACGCTGCTGCCCGTGGCCCTCGCCGCCCGCGCGGTGTCCCTGGCCCTGCTGGCGTCGCCGGTGTGGCCGCTGTTCCTCACCGCACTGGTCCTCGGAGCCGTCGCCCAGGGCGCGCTGCTGGCCGCCGTGGTCATGCTGCGGGTGCGCTACCTGCCGCAGGCCGTCATGGGCCGTGCCTCGGGCCTGATGTGGCTGCTGACCGGATCCGCCGCGCTGCTGTCCCCTGTTGTGATCCCCCCGCTCGACCATGTTGCGGGCCCGCACGCCACGTTCCTGGCGCTCGGCGCCGTCTCGTCGGTGGTGATGGTCCACCTCTACCGCGCCCGCACCGCCTGGACCCCGACGAACCCGGCGACGACCGAGCCGGCCTAGGAGGAGGAAGACATGCCCCACATATCCGGCGACACCCGCACCACCGGCCTCCGGGCCCCCTCCGCGCCCGCCCTGCGGCACCGCGACGGCGCCGGTGACCCGCCGCCGCGGGCGGAGGTGCGCCAGAGCGTGCGTATCCCCCTCTACCCGGCGACGGGAGAGCCGATCACCGCCCGAGTCATGACCTTCCGCGGACTGGTGGACGGTCGTGAGCACCTGGCGCTGCGCCTGGGAACCGTCCAGGACGGCGTGCCGCTGGTGCGGGTGCACTCCGAGTGCCTGACCGGCGACGTGTTCGGCTCCGCCCGCTGCGACTGCGGCCCCCAGCTGCGCGAGGCGCTCCGCATGATCGACACCGCCGGCGGGCTGCTGCTGTACCTGCGTCAGGAAGGACGCGGCATCGGCCTGTACAACAAGCTCGACGCGTACGGGCTGCAGGACCGCGGCCTGGACACCTACGAGGCCAACCGGGCCCTGGGACTGGGCGAGGACATGCGCGACTACGCGGCGGCCGCGCAGATGCTGCTCGCTGTAGGCCACGAAGAGATCGACCTGCTCACCAACAACCCCAACAAGTGCGAGCAGCTGCGCCGTTACGGCATCCGGGTGCGGCGCACCGTCGCCACGGGCGTCTTCGTTAATCCGCACAACACCGGCTACCTGACGGCGAAGGTCGCCCGCACCTCGCACACCATCCGACTGGAGGAGTCAGCGTGATACGCCATCACGGGCCGATCAGCGGCGTCGCGGCCTTCGGCGGCGCGTACGTGGCCACGGCCGGCTACGACAACCAGGTCATCCTGTGGGACGTGGCGGCACGGGTGCCGCTCGCCCGCGCGGTCCACGACCACCTGGCCAACCAGGTCGCCTTCAGCCCCGACGGGACGCTGCTGCTGACCTCGTCGAGCGACTACACCGCCCGGCTGTGGTCGGTGCCGGACCTGAAGCTGCGGGCCGTCCTGAGCGAGCACAAGGACGACGTGGAGATGTCCGTCTTCCACCCCACCCGGGACCTGGTCGCCACCGCCTCCCGGGACCACCTGGTACGGGTGTACGACCTCACGGGCTCGCTGGTGGCCCGGTTCGAGGGACACACTGCCGACGTCATCTCCGTCGCCTGGCTGGGGGAGGGCGACGAACTGCTGACCTCCAGCGACGACGGCACCGTCAAGCGCTGGTCCCTGGCGGCCGGCGGCATGGTCGGCGAGGTCGACCTCGGCGGTGTGGAGACCGACACCATCGCGATCACCCGGGCCGGCGTGGTCTACGCGGGCAATGACGACGGCGAGATCATCACCATCGCCGACGGCCGCACCGGCAAGGCCACCGCCCACGAGGCCGGCATCAAGCGACTGGTGTACAACGCGGCCACGGAGTCCCTGGTCAGCCTCAGCTACGACCGCACCCTGCGGGTGTGGGACGCCTCCGACGCGGACGCCGGGCTCCGGCTCACGCACACCGCCGAGTTCCCCGCCGAGGTGTGGGCCCGCTCGTGCGCCTTCCTCGACGACTCCACGCTCGTCTTCGGCACCTTCGGCTCGTCCTACGCCGTGTACCGCGTCACCGACGGAACGTGGGACCTGACGGCAGTGGAGCCCACCGCGTGCGTCAACGCCGTCCTCACCACCGCCGACGGCGCGGTCTGGACGACCGGCGACGCCGGAATCGTATGGGTCGACGGACAGCAGCGCGCCGCCACCGCAAGCCTGTGCAACTTCCTCGTGGAGGTCGGCGACCGTGTCCTGACCGGCGGCCAGCTCGGCCGGATCTTCGACGCCCGCGACGGCCGCGTCCTGCACCAGCACCGCTCACCGCTGAACTGCGCGGCCGCCTTCGCCCGCGACGGCGTGCCGCACGTGGTGGTCGGCGCCTACACGGGAGAGGGCCTGGTGTTCGCCGTCCGCGAGGGACAGGACCCCGAGCACGTCGCGACGCTGCCGCTGCACACCAACGCGGTCAAGGGCGTCGCGGTCTCCGGTGACACGCTGTTCGCCGTGTGCGCGGACGCCTCGGTGTCCTGGTTCTCCCTGGAGACGTTCACCGAGACCGGCCGCGTCGACGAGGCCCACGCGCGCATCGCGAACGGCTGCGCCCCGCTGCCGGGCGGCCGCTTCGCCAGCGTCAGCCGGGACCTGACCCTGCGGATCTGGGACGGCCGCACCAGCCGCACCGTGCCCACACCGCACGACCACTCCGTCAAGTGCGTCGCCGCCTCCACGGACGGCCGTCTGGTGGCGACGGGATCGTACGCGGGCACGGTGGCCGTGTACGACGTGACCACCGGCAACTGGCCGCACGTATGGCGGCCCACCACGGCGGGCATCTCCAGCCTGCACTACGACGCCGCCCGCGGCCGGTTCCTCGCCTCCTCCTACGACGGCCGGGTCTACCCGCTCCAGCCGCAGCCGCAGCCGCAGCCGCAGCCGCAGCCGCAGCCGGAGCCCGCGCCATGACCACGGCCGACACCCTCATGGTCAACCCCAACGAGCTGGACGACCGCACGGCGATGGGGCTGCCCGCGGCCTTCACCGACCGCGTCGACCAGGACCGGCTGCGGCAGCTGACCCGCTCGCTCGCGGGCAAGGACCCGCAGGAGCTGGCCGCGCGGGTGGCCGACCCGGAGGCCGACTGGCTGCTCCGGCTGGCCGCGGGCCAACTCCTCGCCCTGCTGGGCGATCCCCGCATCGACCCGGCGGCACCGGCGATGGCGGACGTCCCGGCCGCCCGGGTGCGGCTGGGCCTGGCGGCCGACCGGGTCGACGCCGTCGCCGCCGCCTGGCGGCACGTGGGCGTCACGCGCGCCTGGATCGCGAAGGAGGCACCGGAGTACGACGCCGACATCGCCGCCTTCCGCATCGCCCGCTACCCCGTCACCAACGAGGAGTACCGGCTGTTCCTGACCGAGAACCCGGAGGCCGGGCTGCCCACCTCCTGGCGCTTCGGCGTGTACCCCGCCCACTTGGCCAACCATCCGGTGTGGAGCGTGTCCCCGCAGGACGCCGACGCGTACGCGGCCTGGCTCGCCCGCCGCACCGGGCGGCCCTTCAGGCTGCCGACCGAGGCGGAATGGGAGTACGCGGCCTCGGGCGGTGACGGGCGGGCCTACCCGTGGGGCGAGGAGCCCGGCGAGGACCTGGCCAACACCGTGGAGTACGGGCCCCTGGTCACCACTCCGGTGGGAATGTACCCGGCAGGACGCAGCCCGTTCGGCGTGTACGACATGGCCGGCAACGTCGAGGAGTACGTCGCAGACGACTACCGCCCCTACCCGGGCGGTCAGTACGTCGACGACGACCTGCACGCGGACACCGACGCCACCTACCGGGTGGCCCGCGGTGGCAGCTTCACCCGTTACGCCGACCTCGCCCGCTGCCGCCGCCGGCACGGCTGGTACCGGCGCGACATCTACGCCATGGGCTTCCGCCTCGCCGAAACGCCGCCCGCCCCGGGCGTCGCGGCGGGGTGAGGACCGTGAGCCGCCATCCGTGTCCGGTGCCGCGCAGCGCGGCGATCCGGAGGGTGTCGCCGTGACCGGCAGCCGGACGGGAAGGTGAGCGGGCATGCCGCTGCCGTTACGCCGGGGCGCCGCCCCGCTGGTCGTGACCGGTGATCCGGTGGAGCAGCTGACCGACCCGGCACCGGCCGCGCTCAGACAGCGGCTCGTCGACGCCGTCGCCGCACTCGACGGGGTCCGCACGGGTCCCTCGTACGTCTGCGTACGGGGGACCTGCGCGTTCCATCTCGCGCCGGTCCTCGCCCATGGGCCGGCCGAGGCGTTCCTGGCCGGTTCGGAGTTCGGGCATGTGCATCCGCCGTACGACGGGAGCGTGCACCTGATGCTGCCCGGCCGGTGGGCGCGGTGGGCGGTCGCGGCAGGGTGGGGCGTGACCGTTGTACCGCGCGGTTCGCTGCTGGTCTACGGCCCGCGTGACGATGAGGAGACGGCCGTCGTCGAACTCCTCATGACGCAGGCGTACTTGTACGCGCGAGGGGAGGCGTGCCATCTGCCGCCCTGACTCAGCTCCGGTGGAGGGGCAGAGCCCGGTGCCCGTCGTCGGGGGCCGGTTCGGTCCCCCGGCGAGCCGGGGGAGGACTCCGTCGGCGTCGGATGCCGGCGGTTCGCGCGCGTAGACGGGCAGGGTGCGGCGGAGGCACCGGACATCCGCGCGGTGAGCTCAGGGAAGCCGTCCTCGTCGGCGACGGCGCCGACGATGCGGCCGTTTTCGACCTGCCGGAGACCGCGGGTAGCAGCCCGGTTCCACGGGTCCGGGCCACCGCCTGCGCGCACGGTCGGCTGCTGCTGCCGCACACGTACGGCCAAGTGAGCGATTCCCGCGTCGCCGGCGAATGCCGCCACCGCCCGCGGACAGGCCGCCTCGACCTCGCCGTGATGGCTGACGGTGTCCTCCGTACCGGTGCAGGACCCGTGTCCGTCGTGGACGGACACCGTAGCCACGGCCTCTGACCTGCCGGTAACCGGGCGGTATCGGGCCGGGATGTCGTCGGGATCAGCCGGTTGCACGGTAGTGGCACATCGAGAACGGGCAACGGAAAGGAGCGCGATATGCGATGGCTGGGACGGGGAGCACTGGCCGTGGTCATGGCGGCGGTGATCGGCTGGGCGGGTGCCACGGCGGGGTCCGCCGGCGCGCACACCGTCGACGGACGCAGCCAGGTCCTGGCCACCGATGTCGGCCCCACTCACTGACAGCCGTCGCGCCCCGGGCCGGGAGGAGACCGTGATGACGGTGCACCAGGAGCGGTTTCCGCTGGTTCTCCTGCCGGGGCCGGACACCCCGGCGGCGGAGGTGGCCGGCCTGGTCCGTGCCCTGCCCGCCGACCTCCGGCCGGTCGTGCTGCGCCCCGGCGCAGAGGCGTCCACCTCGCCCGACCGGCCGCAGGCGCTCGCCCGTCAGGTACGCGACGCAGGCGTGCGCGGCCCCTTCGCGGTGCACGGTTGGGGAACCGGCGCCCATCTGGGCCTCGCGCTGGCAGGGGTGTTCGAGCGGGCCCTCGGGCACGTCGTCTGCACCACCCTGTTCGTGTCGGACGCGGTCGCCCCCGGCCGTACCACGACGTCGCCGGTCCCGGCCGACGTACGCCGCACGGTCACCGAGAGCCGGCTCGTGGTCTGCACCGACCGGACGTCGGCGCGGTTCGACGGGTCCGCTCTGCAAGCGTGGTGCCGCCACTCCACGTCCGGCACGGAGTTCGTCACGCTGCCGTCGGGCCCGCGGGCCGCCCGCGCGGCAGCCCTGTCCCGGCTGATCGCCGCACGGCTGCTCCCGGCCGCGGGCCGCCCGACACGGGCGGCCCGGACGGCGACGGCGCACGTGCCGGGCGGTGACGTCGTGGCCGGCTCCGCGCCCTGACCGCCGAATCCGTCACCGCGGCCTGCTTCCGGCCGCCGCGCCCCGACGTGCCACACTCAGGGCCCGGCGGCCGGGTCCATTTCCGGCCCCGTGCCCAGCGCCATCGCTGCGGCATGCTCCCGCGCCGCCAGGACGTGCCCGTCGGCGGCCATCCCGTCGCCCAGGGCACGCAGCGACTGGGCCAGCCCCTGGTGCGCCCGGACCATCTCCGTGCGCAGCCCGATGCCCGTGGCCCGCACTAACGCGGCCTGGTGGCGGTCCACGGACCGCCGGTGCTCCCCGCGCGCACCGTCGATCCGGCCCAGCACGTTCTCGGCCGCGGCCTGTCTGGCCTGAGAGCCGTGGCCGCGGGCCAGGTCCAGCGAGTCCACCGCGTACTCGTGAGCCGTGTCCGGGCGTCCTGACCGCAGTTCCGTCTCGGCCAGGTTGCACAGCACCAGCGAGGTCAGCGCCGGTGCGCGCAGCGGTCCGCACAGCGTCCGCGCCCGGTCGAGGCACTCGGCGGCCGCTTCGAGCCGCTCCAGGCCGAGATGGGCGAGCGACAGATTGGCCAACGCGGTCACCTCGATCCCCGCGTCACCTGTGTCGCGGGCCAGTGCGGCGGCCCGCTGTCCGGCCTGCACCGCCTCGGTCAGACACCCCAGGCGTTCCCTGGCGAAGCACAGGTTGGCCAGGGCCTGCGCCTCCTCCCGGGCGGAGCCGAGCGCGCGATGCGCCTCGCTCGCACGCGCCAGGTATCCGACGGCCTCCCGCAGGCGTCCGACGCTGGTGCACAGCACGCCGAGCCGGCTCAGGCAGGCCGCCTCGGTACGGGGGTCTTCCCGGCCGGCGGCGATCTCCAGCGCCTCCTCGGCCGAGGCGATGCCCTCCTGGAACAGGTCACGCTGCCACTGGGCGACCGCCTGGTTGATCAGCGATACGCACAGCAGCTCCGGATCGCCCTCCTTGCGGGCGCTGTCCACGGCCAGCCGTGCCGTGTGCTCGAAATCGGAGAAGTGGTTCTGGGCATGCAGATGGAAGCCGACACCGCGACTGAGCCACGCGGCGTGCCGGTGCAGGCCGTGCTGGTCGGCGAGATGGACGACCGCCACAACGTTTCGCCACTCCTGGGCGAACCACCGCTGCGCCTCCTCGGGCCGCAGGGCCGGTGCCGCCGCTGCCTCGGTCGGCGGGGCGCAGCCGTAGCGCACCCGTCCGGGAAACAGGGCGTCGCAGGCGCGTTCCAGGTCGGTCACCATGCGGGCGGCCAGTCGCCGCACCGCCGCGGAGCGCTGTGGGGTGTCGTCGACCGGCAGGGTACGGGCGAAGCTGTGCACCAGGTCGTGGAAGGAGTACCGGCCGAACTCGAACTCCTGCAGCAGATGCACGTCCAGCAGGTACTCCAGGACCCGCTCGGCGCTGTGCGGATCGGTGTCCAGGAGGGCGGCGGCGACCGGCACCGCGAAGTCGACTCCCGGATACAGGCTCAACAGCCGGAAGTGCGCGCGGTGTTCGGGTTTCATGGCGTCGTACGACATCCGCAGGGCCGTGGCGACGCTCCGGTCCCCGGACTCCAGTTCGCCCATGATGCGGGAGTCGTCGCCGAGCCGTTCGGTCAGGTGGCGCAGCGTCCAATGGGGACGCTTGCGCAGGCGGGCGGCGGACACCCGCAGGGCGAGCGGAAGCCGGCCGCACAGCTGGACCAGGTGCGCCGCGGCGTCCGGTTCGGCGGCCACCCGGTCGGCGCCGAGGATGCTGCGCACCATCTCGACACTGTCCTCCTCGGACAGCAGCCCCAGGGAGAGCCCTTCGGCGCCCTCCAGTTCGGGCAGCCGGACCCGGCTGGTGATCAGGACCAGACTGCCGGGGGAGGCGGGCAGGAGCGGGCGTACCTGTGCCGCGTCGACGGCGTTGTCGAGGACCAGCAGCAGTCGTCGGCGGGCGCTGGTGACCCGCCACAGTGCGACGCGGCTGAGCACGTCGTCGGGCACGGACTTACCGGGCACCCCCATCGCCCGCAGCAGTACGCCGAGCGCCGTCGCCGGTGAAAGGGGTTCCTCGCCGGGGGTGAAGCCGCGGAGGTCGACGTAGAGCTGCCCGTCGGGATAGGCGTCGGCGAGGCGGTGTGCCGCGTGCACGACCAAGGCCGTCTTGCCGCTTCCGCCCATGCCGTCGACGAGCAGGATGTGCGGGCTGGTGCGGTCGCCCGTGGGGGACGGCGCGGTGACGAGTCGCTGGATCTCCTCATGGCGGCCGGTGAAGTCGGCGAGGTCGTACGGCAGTGTGCAGGGGAGGGTCCCGGTGACCGCGAAGGGCGGCTCGGCGGTGTCGCGGGCGACCGGTGGGGCGTCCAGCTCGGGATCGGCGCGCAGGATCCGCTCGTACAGGGCGGCCAGTTTGGGGCCGGGGTCGATGCCCAGCTCCTCCGCCAGCGAGGTCCGCAGCCGCGTGTACTCCTCCAGCGCCTCCGCCTGTCGTCCGGCGCGGTAGAGGGCGAGCAGCAGGTGGCCGCGCAGCACTTCCCGGTAGGGGTGCGCGGTGACGGCCTCGCGCAGTTCACCGATGAGCCCACTCGACTCGCCTAGTTCGAGGCGCAGTTCGAAGCACTGCTCGGTGGCGGTCAGGCGCTTCTCTTCCCACGCTGCCGCGGCGGCGTCGATGAGGGAGCCTCCCGTGCCGCCGAGGATGGGGCCACGCCAGGCGTCCAGTCCGGCTCTCAACTGCATGACAGCGTTTTCGAGAAGGCCTTCGGCGCGGGCTTCCTGCGCGCGCCGCATCCGGATGTCGAACATCCGCAGATCCCACTGACCGTCCTCGAGCATCACGCGGTAGCCAGGCGGCGCGGTGACGATGAACTCGTGCCCGGACGGTATCCGCCGGCGCAGATCGGCGACCGCCTTGCGGACCTGGTGGACCGCCGTGGGCGGCGGCTCCTCCTCCCAGACCGCCTCGACCAGCCGCGAGACGGGTACGATCCGTCCCGCCTCAAGCAGCAGCATGGCGAGTACGCGTTCGTTGATAGGGCCACCAGGTCTGATCCGCCGGTCTCCCGCCCAGATCTCGAGGGGGCCGAGTACGTGGAAGCGCACATGAAGGGTGGGGTGCATGGCCGGTGCTCCAACTCACGGTAGGTGCCACTGATTCCCCCGCAGGCCAGGTGCCTCATATGTCCGAACTAATTGCCCGTTGAACATGCTTACCTTTCCACGCCCCTGCCCCGGCCATGCACCGAAACCAGGCGGGGCGCACCTTGGGCGATGACCGGGATTGTGGAGACCAACCGCCCTGCCACGGGGCGCTGGACCGAGCGATGGCCGGGAGGTCCACGTGCCCGCAGTGCAGGCGCCGGTATTACTTCTGCCTGCCGCTGCGCACCCAGGGCCGCTGCGACCCCTGCGCCAGGGGCTACGAGCCCAGCCCCGACACGTACTTCGCTTCCACGGCCCCGGTGACCCACCGGCTGGCCGCCTGATCAACGACCCTCGTCACCGAGCAGACGAGAGGAGCTGGACGTCATGCACCTGCGGATTTACGAGGTCGACGTCCCAATACCCGACACCAACCACCCCGACCGGCACGGATGTGACTGAGCACGCCACTTGGCCACTGAGTGCTTCCTTTGGCCGTTCTGGTGCTCAACGTCACGGACTTCGGCGCGGGGTCGAGTTGTGAGGCAGATCGTTAACGATCCTCTCCAGGCGACCCTCGATGATCTCGCTCATCCTGCCCCGCTCCTGGCTAGCTTGAGCTCTTAGCTCATCGAGCTGCTGCTTCTCTGCAACCGATGCCGGGCGACCGGCCAGCCCGATCGCTCGGATGCGTGCCCCGTACTCCTTCAGCGTCTCTGCCAGAAGGCCGTGCGCTGAGGATCTGTGCGTCGGTTGGGAGGGCCCGTGGGGGGCTCCATAGTGCGAGATCACCACGTACCACTGATCGTGCATCAGGTCGTCTAGGGCCCTCATGCCCTTCGCCATCGCCTCCCGCTCTTCTTCCCTGAACCGATCCATGTCGAGGGTGCCGGCCAGCTGCAGTTCCGCAAGGGCGCCGTCCAGTACGAACTGCCACGCACGCAGCGTCGAACGGACGTCAACCAGCCGCCCTATCTCTGCCTGGATCTCCGCGCGTCTCATGTCTGCGCTTCGCTGCAACTCCGTCTGCCTTGCAACTTCGCGTTGCTGATGAAGCGGGCCCCAGTATGCGACCGCAGCCGTGACCAGCGACCCGCCAAGCGCCCCGACCAGTCCGTACACGGCATCTGACATGCGCACCAATGTGGCACAGCCCGCCTTGGTGCCGTAATGGGCCGCGGAGTGGTCAGGGGTGGCCTTCGATGGGCTGCCCCTCGATCGTGCGACAGCGCCGCAAGTGGCCACAGGGTGCTGGGCAGTCTCCCCACGTGATCACCGAGCGTGTTGCCGAGCAGTGGGACCTGGAACTGGACGACCTCTTCGTGACCATCGGCCATCGCTCACCGCGTTGGCCAGATGGCCGAGCGGCAGGTCCTGGTCGACGACGATGACGAGCCGCTCGGGCGGCTGAAGGGACTGAAGGGACTGGAGCGGCTGGAGGAGCTGGTTCATGCTTTTCCCTTGTTTCGGGCCCGCACGTTCTCGGCGAGCCGGTGCAGCAGTTCCGGCACGTCGTGCGTGCCGGTGTGGACTTCGATGAAGACCATGCGGTCGGTGGCCCGGTCGGCGGCGTCCAGCGCGGTGGTGAGTTCGGCGGGCGTCGCCGCGCTGAGCATGAGCGCGTCGGGGGCGCCGAGGGCTGCGGGCAGCTTCTGCCAGTCCCAGGTGGCGATGTCGTTGTAGGCGGCGCGCGGGCCGTGGATCGCGCGTTCGACGGTGTAGCCGTTGTTGTTGACCAGGACGATCACCGGTGTCAGCCGCTGCCGGGCGAGGGTGCCGAGCTCCTGGATGGTCATCTGGGCCGAGCCGTCACCGATGAGCAGCAGCCCGCGCCGGGAGGGGTCGGCGAGTTGTGCGCCGAGCAAGGCGGGCAGGGTGTAGCCGATCGACCCCCATATCGGCTGGGCGATGAAGCGCGCCCCGCCGGACAGGTGTTGGACGCACATGCCGAAGAACGAGGTGCCCTGCTCCGCCACTACGAGGGTGTTAGGGCCTGTCCAGGCGGCCAGCGTTGGCCAGAGGTGTGCCTGGGTCAGGGGCGCGGCCGGGTCAGCGGCGACCGGTGGGGTGGGGGCGGACAGCACGGGCCGCTGCGGGCCGCCGAACCGGCGCGCGACCAGGCCGGTCAGCACGGCGAGCGCCGCGGGCAAGGGCACCCCTTCGAACCGTTTGCCGTCCACGCTCGCGCAGTCGGCGCCGAGGTCGATGCCGGACTCCGGATCAAAGCCGTGGGTGAAGCCCCCGGTCGTGGTGTCGGCGGCGACGACGCCTACCCGGATCAGCAGATCGGCTCCCTCCACGGCTGCACGCGCCTCAGGTGCGGCGAGGGCGCCGGAGTAGACGCCGGCGAATCCCGGGGTGTCCTCGGGCAGGACGGTCTTGCCCGAGGACAGGACGGCCCACGGCGAGGCGCCTGCCGCAATCAGCGCCGCGAGCGCGGCCTGGACGCGGAAACGGTCGGCGAGGAAGTCAGTGAGGACGGCAGTGTTCCGGGCCTGCTCGATCCGTGTCTTGGCGGCGGCGCGGAAGGCGGCGAGGCTCTCCTGGTCGGTCTCGACCGCCGCGTCCAGGCTCCCCGCGGGCGCCGCGACGCGTACGGCCGCCACGTCCGAGGGCAGACGCAGATAGCCGGGGCGGCGCTCGCGCAGCGCGGTAGTGAGCACCCGGTCAATCTCTTCCGCGGCGGTCTGCGGCCGCACCACAGTCGAGGCGCACACGACGGGAGCGTGCGCGCGGGCGAAGCGGTCGTAGTCGCCGTCGGCTGCGGTGTGGTGCACCACGGCCCCGGACCGCTCGGCCTCCTGGGAGGGGCCGACTGTGATATGCACCAAGGGCACCCGTTCGGTGTAGCTGCCGGCGATGCCGTTGATCGCGCTCAGCTCGCCCACGCCGAACGTGGTCAGTACGGCGCCGAAGCCCCGGACGCGGGCGTAGCCGTCCGCCGCGTAGGCGGCGCCGAGTTCGTTGGCGCAGCCGACCCATGCGATCTCCGAGGCGAGAACGGTGTCCAGAAGTGACAGGGTGTAGTCGCCGGGCACGCCGAACAAGTGGTGTACGTCCAGCGAGGCGAGGCGGTGCAGCAGGTACTCCGCGACCGTGACGGTCGCGGGAGTGGCGGGGGTGCTCATGCGCTTCAGCTTCGCCCGCGTGGCGCGGGGGCCGCCAGAGGGGTATCGGAGAACTCGACGGTGAGATGATTGTGGAAATCACGAAGCCTGCGGTTGGAGCACATGTCCGCTCGGCGCGGGAGTCAGGGGGTCAGGTGTCTGGTGCCTTCGCCGCGGACGGCGGCGAGCGGGTCAGGTCGGTGTGCCGGGCGGTCAGTGCGGATCTCGATGCGCTGGTCCCGGGCATCGTGGACCGCATCCGCAGCGAGATCCCGGGCTATGCGGTGGTGGGGCGCGCCGAACACGAGCGCGCGGTGACCGTGCAGTACGAGGGCCTGCTCACTGGTCTGATCACGCGCCGGCCGCCCACGCGGGAGGAGAGCGACCGGGCGCGGGAGCTGGGGCGCCGCCGGGCCCAGCAAGGACTGGCACTGGAGTCCGTGGTGAGCGCTTACCACGTCGGCTACCGGGAGATGTGGAACCTCCTGCTGCACCGGGCGGGCGTTGATGACCAGGCGATGCGCTCGGAGCTGGCCGGGCTGGTGGGCACAGTGTGGATGTGGATCGAGCGGGCGAGCAGCGCGGCGGCCGACGCCTACGGGCAGGCCGTGCGCGCGCAGGACGCGGCCCGGCTGGCGCTGACGCATCGCTTCCTGGACGCTCTCACCGCGGGCGGGCCGCCCCGGGCGGAACACGCTCATATGGCGCAGGCGCTCGGCTTCGATCCCTCCGGCACCTTCCAGGCAGTCTGCTCCCCGGGGCACGCGTGGTCGGAGGAGGACACAACGGCGCTGCGGGGCAGGATGCGCCGCCACCGCGGGGTGGTGCTCTGTGCGCAGCGGGACAGCGTGCTGATGGCGGTGCTCCAAGGGGTGTCCGCCGACCTGTTCGTGGAAACGCTTCGCGATCTCGGTCCGCACGCCCCGGTGGGGATCGGCCTGGTCAGGGAGGGGCTGACGGGGGCCGGTGTGAGCATCGTGGACGCACTGGAGGTGCTGCCCGCGGGCGGCACCTCGGTAGCGCGGTTCGCGGACGAATGGCTGACCGCGACCCTCAGGCCGCAGGCCGGCAGGCTGGCCGTGCTGCTCGGACCGGGTGCCAGGGCGGCCCGGCAGCACCCGGACCTGGCGGAGACGATCCGCGCGTTCGCCCGGCACGGCTTCTCTCTCACCGACACCGGCCGGGCCCTGCACATCCATGCCAACACGGTCAGGTATCGGGTGGACCGCTGGCAGGAGTTGACGGGCTTCGACGTGCGTACGTGGGCGGGCCTGAGCGCCAGCGTGGTCGCTTTGGAGCTGGCCCTGTCGGTGGCCGTCACGCCGCGGGCTCGATGCCGAGTTCGGTGAGCAGGCGGCGGATGCGTCGCTCGATCTCGTCGCGGATCGGCCGGACCGCTTCGACGCCTTGTCCGGCCGGGTCGTCGAGCTGCCAGTCGAGGTACCGCTTGCCGGGGAAGTAGGGGCAGGCGTCGCCGCAGCCCATGGTGATCACGACGTCCGAGGAATGCACGGCTTCGGTGGTGAGGATCTTCGGGGTCTCGGCGGAGATGTCGATGCCGGCCTCGCGCATGGCCTCGACCACGGCCGCGTTCACGGTGTCGGCTGGGGCGGAGCCGGCCGAGCGGACCTGGACGCGGTCGCCGCCGAGGTGGGTGAGGAAGGCGGCGGCCATCTGGGAGCGGCCGGCGTTGTGCACGCAGACGAACAGCACGGACGCAGTGGCGGAGGAGCTCATCAGACCAGGGCGCTTTCATCGATGGAACGGGCGGGAGCCACGGGCTGCTGCTCGCCGTGGGGGACGGTGACCTCTTCCTCGCCCGCGCAGGCCGGGTGGTCGAAGCAGACGGCGACCAGGCCGAGGCCGACGGCGGCGCCGAGCAGCTGGGCGGCGAGGAAGGGGGCAGCACGGAGGCGGGGGCGATGCCGGCGAAGGTGTCGGTGAACGCCCGGCCGATCGTGACGGCCGGGTTGGCGAACGACGTGGAGGAGGTGAACCAGTACGCCGCCCCGATGTAGGAGGCGGCCACCAGCGGCGCCAGGTGCGCGCGGCCCGCGCGGGCCAGGCCGAAGATGAGCCAGACCAGCCCGGCGGTGGCCACCACCTCGCCCAGCCACAGGTGCCCGGCCCACCGGTCGTGGGTGGAGAAGTGCACCAGCGGCTTGCCGAACATCGCGTCGGCCAGCACCGCGCCGGCGATCGCGCCGGCAGCCTGGCCGGGCACGTACGCGGCGACGTCGCGCAGGGCGGGGCCGTCGCCGGTGCGGCGGCCGGTGAACCATGCAGTGGGGGTGACCGCCGGATTGAAGTGCGCCCCCGACACCCCTCCGAGCCGGGCGATCAGCACACCCGGCCCGATGACGGTGGCCAGGGAGTCGGCCAGCAGCTGCGTCCCGACGTCACTGGTCAGCTCGGTGGCCTGGACACCGGAGCCGACCACCACCGCGACCAGGCAGCCGTCCCCAGGCCTCTCGACCGCCGCCCGCCGGATCAGCGGCGCGGACGCGCTCACGCCGGGGCCTTCGTGGACACGGGGATCTGGAGCAGGGTGGACAGCCGCCCCAAGGCCTCGGGGAGTACCCAGTAGTACACCCACGTCCCGCGCCGCTCGTAGCCGACCAGCCCGGCCTCCCGCAGCACCTTCAGGTGGTGGGAGATCGTCGGCTGGGAAACGTCGAACGGGCCGATGAGGTCGCACACGCACGCTTCCCCGCCCTCGTGGGAGGCGATCAGCGACAGCAGCCGCAGCCGGATCGGGTCCGACAGCGCCTTGAACATCCCCGACAGCTTCGCCGCGGCGCCCTCATCGAGCGGCTCGCGGACGATCGGCGTGCAGCACGCGACGGCATCCTGTCCGAGGACCGACAGACCAGCTTGTTTCGACATTCCTCAATATTGACAGCCATCGATGCCGATGCCAAGGTCGCCTGTATCGACAGACGTCGAAACAAGTCGTTGGGAGATCGCCATGTCCCGTGTCCAGCTCGCCCTGCGCGTCGCCGACCTCGACGCCTCGATCGCCTTCTACTCCAAGCTGTTCGGCGCCGAGCCCGCCAAGCGCCGCGAGGGCTACGCCAACTTCGCCATCACCGAGCCCCCGCTCAAGCTCGTCCTCATCGAGGGCGAACCCGGCGAGGACACCCGCCTCGACCACCTCGGCGTCGAGGTCGAGACCACCGAGCAGGTCACCGTCGCCGCCACCCGCCTCAAGGACGCCGGCCTGGCCACCTTCGAGGAGAACGACACCTCCTGCTGCTACGCGCTGCAGGACAAGACATGGGTGACCGGTCCGGGCAAGGAGCCCTGGGAGGTGTACGTGGTCAAGGCCGACGCCGACACGCTGGAGAAGGCCGGCACCGCTCCGGGCGCCTGCTGCGACACGCCCGCCTGCTGCACCCCCGACGAGCAGGCCGTCGGCCCGACCCAGACCCCGACCGAGGCCAAGGCTGTCGCGGGATGTGCCTGCGGCAGCTGACCAAGGCGCCCGCAACTCCGTGCCGGCACCAGGGCCGGCACTCTGCGCGTGCACAGTTACGAGGGCCCGACCTGAGCACGGTACTTGGCCAGCGGGGCCAACTACGGTGTTCGGTCACAGTTCCCCTCATCCGACCGGGGCGAGAGCAGCAGGCATAGACTGGTAGGCGCCCACGGCCTGTCGGTCGGCGCTCGCTGCGTGAGTGGCCCGTCTCCGAGGCACGGCCGGGGACGACCGCCTGCCAGTGTTTCCGTCGCTGACTCGGAGTAACGGCATGGACGTGTACGAGGCGCTGTACACCACACGAATGATGCGCCGCCTTCACCCCGACCCCATTCCGCTGGAAAGCCAGGCCCGTATCGTGGACGCCGCGATCAGGGCACCCAACGGCGGCAACACGCAGCGCTGGCACTTCCTCGCCGTCGACGACCCGGCGACGAAGGCCGAGCTCGCGGAGCTGTACGTCCGTTGCCGGGCTCTGGAGTACGAGGACATCGAGGCGGGCAAACTCGGCACGGCGGTGTACGACGAGGGGACCCACGCGGAGACCATGCGTCGGATCAAGGCCTCCGGTGACTACTTCACCGAGCACTTCACCGACGTGCCCCTCCTGTTGTTCGTGTTCGCGATCGACGATCACGGCGGCGCGAACATCTACCCTGCCATTTGGAGCGCGCTTCTGGCCGCGCACGCCGAGGGGATCGGCGGCACCCTCACCACGGTGCTGCGCTACGAGGCCGAGCGCGTCATGGAGTTGCTGGGCGTCCCCACCGAGGAGGGCTGGTGCATGACAGCCATGCTCGCCCTCGGCCGCCCGCGTGGCCACTGGGGGGTGGCCGCTAACCGTCGGCCCGTGGGTGAGGTCAGCAGCCGTAACCGCTGGGGGCAGGATTTCGGGATCGAGGTTCCCGCGCCGCTCTGGCCGGCCGCTTGACCTGCGTGCCGCACCTGGCGGAGTGGAGTCTGCGCCATCACCCGCTGTGCACGGGTATGCCCAGTGTTCGAGCCAGGCCCTGAACGCTCTTGTCGACGCGTTGCAGGTGCCGTAGCACTCGCCGCGTCGCATGGACTTCCTCCGCAGGCGCCGTGTCCCCGACTGGGAGCCGGGCGGGAGATTCCCAACCGCGTTCGAGCGGGGTTTCGCCCTTGCCTCCGTCGGTCACTTGGTCGATCAGGGTCACGAGATTACGGTCGATCCGGTCGGCCTCGGCCAGGAGGCACGGATCGGCGCCGGTGCGGACGCCGACCGGCATCAATTGCGCGGTGGTGGCCAGGCTGCGGGCGTGGAAGGCGGCTGTCTCCAGCAGCCCCAGCACGCGGAGGGCGGTACGCCTGCGGGACCGCAAGGGGCTGCTCTGGGTGATCAGCGGCTGTAGCGACAGACGCAGGCTCTCAAGGGCCGAATCCAGCCCGCGAGCGGGATCGAGCGGATCTCCGCCGGCTCGACCGCCCAGTTGGGCCAGCGACTGGGCGAGCACCGCGCGCAGCCGCTCCAGGACGTCGCACAGCAACTGGTCCGTGCGTTCCCGGGTCCGTACGGGCAGCACGAGCAGTGCGGCGGCAAGCCCGCACGCGATCCCGACCGCGGTCTCCTCGATCCGCACCACCAGCACGCCCGGAGTCAGGGCGTGGAGCAGCGAGGACAGCATGCCGATCATCGTGGTCACGAAGAAGGACATCAGCGTGTAGGACACCGCGGTCGTGTAGTACATGCCGAACACGCTGAGGATCACGAAGGCGAAGGCCGTCCAGGGGTCGTCACCGATCAGGGTGGCGAGGGCGAGCCCGGCGATGACACCCGACACCGTGCCGATCAGCCGCCGGTAGCCTCTGACGAGCAGCTCGCCGGTGGACGTGGTGCTGATGAAAACCACCCAGCAGGTGAAAACCGCCCAGTACCATCGTTGCGGCGACAACAGTTCACCGCCGACGACGGCCAACGCCGATCCAGTCGCGACCTGGAGCGCGGTCCTGGTAGTGGGGCGGATGCGGGGGCTGTCCTGCTTGGTTTCCGCCTCCCTCGCCAGGTCGGAGTCCTCCTCCTTGAGCTCCTCCCGCGACCGTGTCGCCTCGGGGCCGTCCTGGGATGCCGAGGTGTCCCCTTCGACGGCCAGACGCAGACCGAACAGGGCATGGGCGAACTCCCCGGCGGAGCGGAAGACGTCCTGCATGACCGGGGACGCGCCCGGCAGGTGCTCGTCGTTGCGGTAGCCGAGCAGTCGGTTGCTCGGCTCGACGGGATCGGCGCCTGCCGATCGCGGCCGGGCGACCGCTCGCAGCGTACGCAGTTCCAGCCCGAGCGCGGGCAGCGTCGCCGCATCGCGAGCGTCGATGGGGGGTCCGAAGGGTCGGATGTTCGTCAGGTGCCGGGTCAGGGTGTCGACGTCGGCACCGGGCCACAGGACCCGCAGCACGAGGACGGCCAACCGTTCCACGGCCGTCTCCGCCTCTGCCACACGGCGCTGGATCAGGCCGACGGTGCGCCGGTCGAGCGTATCGGTCTCCAGCCGGTCCTGGATCATCATCGCTCCGGTGTGCAGGCGGGCCGCCTGCCGGCGCAGGTCGTCAACCGCCCGATCGGCCCGCGGTGACTTGGGTCCGCCCTCGGTCACCGCGATCAGCGCGTCGAGCACCAGGACCAGACGCAGCCGGAAGGCCCGCTGCAGCCGCGCCAGCGTCCACTCGGGCGGCGAGGGCAGGATGGCGAACCGGACCAGCGCCGAGCTGCCGAAGGCCACCAGCACGGCCAGGCACAGCTGCGCCAACTGGTCGACGCCGCTCTGAACGAGCTGGGTCACGAAGAAGAGCTGGAAGGCGAAGACGCCCAACGTGGTCGCGCGCGCGCCCAACCGGCGGATGTAGATGGCGACGAAGATCACGAGCACGAACACCACGTCCGCCGCGATCCGGTACGGCGTCAGCGCGCTGCCGACCGCTGTGATCGCCAGCGCGACCGGCGCTCCGGCCGCGAGGGTCAGTGCCTGATCACGCGGCAGGGGTTCGGTGACCGACACGGTGCTGACCGTCGCCGTGAGGGCTCCCGTCACCAGGATCGGCACCGAGGCCTGTAGCGCCGCGAGGACACCGAGTGTCAACAGCACCGCGGCTACCGCGCTCAGGGCGGACAGCAGCCGAATGTGGCCGGGGTCGGATGCCACGACCCGATCGCAGAAGTTAGCCAGCCTCGTTCGCGTCCGCTGCATCCCCGCTGCTCTCCCGACCGGAATGGTGTGAGTATTTAGCCGCCGGCTTGTCGAGCGCGGCCAGGAAGTCGTCGACACTGACCACCTTGTGGGAGATCATGTTGAGGCCGCGCATCATCGCCTGGTAGGTGACCAAGCCGCCGGGAGCGGCGATCGCGTCGGTGAACGTCGTGACGTGGTAGGCGCGCTCCATCGCGGTGCGGGCCGTCGACTCCACGCCCATGATTCCCGAGACCCCGGCGATCGCCAGGTACTCGACACCGCGCCGCCGCAGCTGGAACTCGATGTCGGTGTGGTGGAAGACGTCCAGGCCCTTGTGCGGCGCGAGGACCACGTCGCCCGGCCGGGGTGCCAGGTCCTCGTGGAACTCGGTGTTCCACGTGCCGGCCTCGAACAGCCGGTTGACGAACATCTGCCGATGCATCCCGGAGACGTGCTTCCACGTCGAGTAGTCCTCGTCGGTGAAGGCGGTCCTCGAGTAGAGGAGGGGGATGTGCTCGTGCCGCCGCGCCCCGGCGATGAGCTTCTTCAGGTTGTCGATCGTGCCCAGCCGTTCGTATTCCGGGGCGTAGACGGCGTACGCCTTGCCTTCCCGGGCGAAATTCTCGTTCACGAGGTCAACGAGCAGCAACGCCACTCGGCTGTGTTCATATTCGCTCGCCATGACGCACCTCTACCGCAGATGTCATCAGCTCTGTTTTCCGCACCACGGCACGTTCCATCATCTTGCACCAGGTCGGCGATGTGCGTCCTACCGGCGCCGGGCAGGCCGACCACAACCGAGCCGGTGCCGGTGCGGGACGACCGCCCATCCGGCCGGCACCGCTCCCCAGGTCCGCGATCGGAGAGTCCCGCCCGTCGCGCCCTTCCGGGCCGGTGCCGGATCGTCACAACGCTCCTCGCCGAGGAGCGGCCGTCGATCCTGCTCGTCCATGCGCCGCCGGCAGCCGGCCGGCACGCCGATGAGCCAGGCGGTGACGTCGCCGTCCTCGCCATCCGCCTGCCCGTTCGCCCGAGCGCTCCCGGTGCAGCGTGCAGGCGGTGCGTGATCAGCCGGTGGTGACGAGGCAGGAGTACGGCGAGGTCCCGGAGCCGCTGTAGGCCTCCATGTCGATGTAGTAGGTGCCTGTTCCGGCGGCCGTTCGGGTGAAGCTGAGCGCCTCGTTCGTGCCCGCGCCGTTGCTTACCGAGCGTGCAAGGGTGCTGCCGTCGGAGTCCAGCCAGTAGAGGTCGGCGTCGTAGCCGGCCGGTACGTCGCAGTGCACGGCCGCTGTACGGCCGGAGGCGAGGGTGACGGCGAAGTAGTCGCGGTCGGTGGTGGACTTCATGGTGCCGGTGACGGTGCCGCCGGACGGCAGCGTGGTTGCGTCGTCGGCCGTGTCCCGGGTGTCGTTCGGCTCGCTCTCGGTGAGGGTGGTACCGGTGGGAAGGCCGCAGTCGGTGACCGGCGTGCCGTGGTACGGATCGGCGTCGAGAACTCCGTTGGACACGCTGCGCAGGTAGTAGCCGCAGGTCGGCCGGTGTGCGAAGTCGAAGGTGGCCCCGGGCGTCAGTCTCCACACCTTGAAGCCGGAGTAGGTCAGCGGTTCGCGGTCGACGGCCTGTTCCGGCTGGTGGTCGGCGAGGACCACGTAGGCGTCCTTGCCGTACTCGGTGGCCAGGCCGTCGCGGTCGATGAAGAGGGAACCGCCGCCTTCCTCGACACCGACGCCCCAGGCGGCAGCCCCCGGTGAGACGGTCCTTCACCGCTCGGGCGACGAAGGCCATCGGGGCCAGATGCTTCCTTCCGTCGATTCGGGGCCAGGGTGCCGGCGTCGTGTCAGGCACCGGCACACCCGATGCCGGGCCCTACTCGGCCCACCCCAGCGCGCGTCCGTCGGCCGGCCGCACCTGCGCCAAGCGCGCCGGCGCCGTAGGCCGGTGGGCCGGTACTCCGGGCGTCGGCAGGGGCAGGGCGGGCTTCCGAGCGATGGTCAGCCGTCGCGTTCGGCGGGCTGTGGCACTTCGTTCCGCGGTGTCGGAGCCGACGGGGTGCCGGCGGTCCCGTTCTGGTCGGCGTTCCGGCCGGCGGCTGGTGTCCGAGTTCGGCGGGGGTCTGAGTGCGTCGTGGCGAACCGGGCTCGGTAGTGGCCCGGTGAGACACCGAGCCGGGCCACGAAGGTGCGCCGCAGCGTCTCGGGGCTGCCGAATCCGGCCGCTCGGGCGCTGGCGGCCACACTGTGACCGGCGTCCAGCAGCGCCTTCGCGTGGTCGAGCCGTACGCGTTCGACGAACTTGGCCGGTGTCGTGCCGAGTTCGGCGTTGAACAGCCG
>NZ_JBEYRP010000052.1:0-25442 GCF_040704085.1 Streptomyces sp. NPDC047841 | reverse complement strand
GGTGCGGCGAGTGGGGGCACCTCCCACGCCGTTGAGGCAGTGGGGGAGCGTGCATGGCGTCGCGCGGCAGACGCGAATTGTCAGACAGGCCCTAGGTCCGGTGTCAGCGCGCAGGCGAACGAGGCGAGCGTGAAGACGGTGACGCCGGTGAGGAACACCGGCCGTTGTCCGATCCGGTCGCCTATGCGGCTCGCGACGACGAGGAGGGCCGCGAGGGCGATGGCGTAGGTGTTGAGCACCCAGGACGAGGAGCCCAGCGTGGCCGCCCGGCGGAGGAGGAGGCGAAGGACGAGCCCATGGCGGGCAGCGCCACGTTGACGATCCACAGATCGAGGTTGGTCATGAAGACCGCCAGGAGGATGACGGTCGACGCCAAGCAGTGTTTTGAAAACCAAACCGATGGGCTCATGGAACTAGCGAAGCGCGACGCGTTTTGAGATTCGAACCACAACGGACGTGGGAGTCTCGGCATTGCCCAAGCTTTGACAATCAAAGTCCACGCGCGATACTCGGATCATGACCACACGACGCACCGACCCGTACCAGGTCCCCGGCCGCCCCTGCTCGATCGCCGCCGCCCTGCAGGTGGTGGGCGACCGCTGGTCGCTGCTCGCCGTGCGCGAGGTCACGTTCGGCAACCACCGCTTCCGCCAGATCGCCAAGAACACCGGCGCTCCCACCGATCGCCTTTCCGCCCGGCTCAAGAGCCTGGTCGCCGACGGCATCCTGGAGCGCCGTCCGCTGCCCGACGAGCCGCGCCACGACGGCTACTACCTCACCGAGGCCGGCCGCGACCTGCTCGGCGTCATCCGCGAACTGCTGCGCTGGGGGGACCGCTGGCTGACGCCCTCCCCGCCGATGAAGCTACGGCACCACGACCACGACTTCACCCCCCGTCCGATCTGCGCCCACTGCGGCGAGCCGGTCACCGAGGATGAGGTGCACGCAGAAGTGACCGCGGAGGGCTGGACGCTGACGGGGCCGGGCGCGGGCTCATCCGGCCACGCGGGCGAGCGGCAGGCGTGAGGGGTCAGGTTTCGCGTGCCCGGTCGCGAGCGGGGGCCTCGCGCGGGCGGCGGGCGTCGCCCTCTGGGATCCCCAGCGCTTGCAGCGTCCGCCGAGGCTCTGTCGAGTTCTTCCTGTGAGTAGGACGCCTTTGGACATGAGGGTTGTCGGACCTGCGACGGCCCCCTGACCGCCGGGGCTCACGTGCGGGAACGTACGGCCCTTGGCGACGGGGCGCGGAGGGGGTGACGGAGGAGTCCGCAGAGGGGGCCTGTCCGGTCCGGTCAAGGGGCTGCTCGGGCTCGTCTGCGGTGCTCGCCACAGGGTGCTCCTGGAAGGTGGGGCGGGCCCTGCCGCCGTTCACCGCCTACAGATGAGGTCTTCGGCTCTCGTGTGACGCCGGTCTTGAAGAACCTCTCCACCGTGACCGCATCGTGATCAATCTGAAGAGGACAGAGCTCTCCCGCGTCGGCGCCGGGCTCTGTCCACAGGGCAGCACGCCCAGCATCAGGTTCGAGGCCGCCGCGATCAGCCGGGCGGCCCATACGTTGAGGAACCGTACATGCCCGACACCACGCCGCTGGCCCGCCGATGACCCCGCATGAAGCCATCAGCGCCTTCAGCTACCTCCGGGCCGTCCAGGCCAACGACGTCGACGCCGCCCGCGAATTCGCCGGCGCCGAACCGCGGATGCCCGAACTGCTCGTCGACGCGGCGACGCGGATCGTCGTCCCGGTCACCGCGCTGCCCGGCCCAGCCGCAGGCGAGCCATGTGCGGACACTTCGCCCTGGAGGCGTTGGGGCGCGTCTTCGTGACCTCGCCGCGGAGCTGGGCGCAGGCTGGGCCGGACACGGCTGAGGGCACCGCCCACGCCGTCATCGACTTCGCGCAGCAGTTCCTCCGGAGGCGTAACCCTGCCCCACGGCTCGGACCTTCCATCCCTCACCGCGGCGGTATAGCTCCGCGAGGACCACGACCGTTTCCCCCGCCTCGAAGTCCGGTGCGGTGAGGCGGCGCCTGGCTGCAGCGGGTCAGCACTCACCACAACAACTGCCCGGTGTACGTCTGCGAGTAATCGTCAAGAATCGTGGACCGGTGGGCGGAGGTGAGGGTGTGGGTGCTCTCGTTCTTCGGAGACGGACCTGAAGCAGCAGCTCGTCGAGCGGTTCCACGAGGTCAACGGTGATCATCCGATGACCGATGCCGATGACGAGTATGTCAGCGCGCAGTTCGTTGTCCTGGAGGAACTGTGCGCAGTCCACGGTCGCGACGTCGATGCGGTCCGTCGGCTGATACTGGAGCAGCGTCTGCCGCTTCCGGGAGCCGAGTTCCGGAAGCCGCTCTACGCGCCTCCGCCGCTGCTCCAGCGGATGATGGAGGCGGGACTGTTCGGCAGGAAGACCGGCCGGGGGTTCCACACCTACGACCAGGTCTGATGGTTTGGTGGGACACGGGGCTGAGGGGCTCGCGCCGCCGCAGGGGTGAGGGTCCCCGCGCGGCGTGACGGGGGAGGGGCGGGAAGCACGTGTCCGGCAGGCTTCCCGCCCTGTGGCCGGCCCGGCGCGATGTGGTCCGCCTCACCGTCCAGATGACGGACGTCCTGCTCCCTAGTCCGACGGTGGCCCCGTAGGCTGGCCGGTGCAGTAGGTTCGCCCCGTCCGCCAGGCGGGATGCGTCGCAAGAGGGAACCCGGCGAAAATCCGGGACTGCCCCGCAGCGGTGAGCGGGAACGACCGCCGTCATACGCACTGGGCCCGAGAAGGGCCTGGGAAGCGACGGCCTGGTAGATGCCGCCCTCCTCGGTGGTCACGCTCCGGCCCTCGGGATCGAGGATCTGCTCGGCGAAGCCGCGGGCGTGACCGTACTGCCCTGGTCGAGCTGAAAGGCGCCCTGCGCGTGCCATGCTTCGGGCGGCGTGGCAGCTGCTGAGCAGGTCCGCTGCGAGTGCGGCACGCGCGGGAGGCGGCCGTGCGTCACTGGGTTCTCAGACGCGTTCTCCGACGACGCGGCCGCCCCTGTGCCGATGCCGCTGCCGCCGAATCGGCACTCGGGACCCGGCGGCGAGGCCGGGGCGGACGGGCCGGTTGCGCGCACCCGGACGGCCCGGGGCCGGGGGTAGCGGGCCGGGCGGCGTGCGGGACGGCGGCGCACCCCGCATCCCGCGCAGTCTGCGCAGCCGGGACCGGCCCTTTGGTCCCGGCGTAGTCGGCTGACGAAACAGCCGCACATAATCAGGCCACCGATTCGGTTCAGTGTGCGTGTGCAGGCGAGGGGTACTCCGCCGCTGTGTGCGTTGCAGGGGCGTCGCGGCCGGTCCCCGAGTCCGGTCGCAACGCCTCTGCCGGGACGCCCGGGCCGGTATGCCTGTTGAGCAGCCGCATGAAGGCCCTCACCTGTTCAAGCACCCAGCATCAACCCCGGCGACTCGCTCCAGACGATGCAACCTCGCGAAGCTTGGTCCGGGGCCAGGTCAGAGCGGTGTCGTATGTGCCCGTGTGTCAGTTCTGCAAGTGCCAGCGCTGGTTCGTGCCGCCCGCGCAGGTCCACAGCTGGATCTTCGTCGCGTTGGCGGTCCCCTGGCCGTTGGCATCCAGGCAGAGCCCCGAGCGCAGCGCTGTGATCGTGCCGTCGGGATTGATGTTCCATTGCTGGTCTGTCTGTCCGTTGCAGTCCCAGATCGCCGCCGGGGTGCCGTTGGCCGCTGTCTGGCCGGCGCCCAGGCATTTGTTGCCGTAGACGACCAGTTGCTTTCCGGAGGTGTAGGTCCACCTTTGGTTGGCGCCACCGTTGCAGTCCCACAGTTGTGCCTGTGTGCCGTTGGCCGTGGTGGAGTTGTTGATGTCGAGGCAGCGCCCTGACTGCTCGCCGACGATCTCATGGTTGCCGGTGGACGGCGGCGGATTCGAGTCGAACTGTGTGAAGAACTGCCACACCGCTGCCGATGTCCAGGTGCGCCAGCCGTCACCGGTGGAACCGTCTATGGGGCCGGGGTCGTGGCCCGCTCCGTCGAACGCGGCCCAGACGACGGGGTATCCCGAGCGGCAGCCGGAGTAGGCGGTGACGATGTGCGTCAGGCTGCCGTAGGCGGGCTCGGGCGGGTTCTGCGGGGTGCAGCCGTTGTTCCGGACGAAGGTGTCGCGCAGTCCCCGTCCCGACGCGATGGGCAGCACGTTGTCCCTGATGCCGTGCAGGCCCATGTAGGCGATGGGCTGAGTACCGCTGTCGCATCCGCTGAGGTTCGCGCCGGAGTAGACCGCGACCGCGCGGAAGACCGTGGGCCGGGAGCAGGCGAGGGCATACGACATCGCACCGCCGTAGCTGAAGCCGGCGGAGAACAACTGCGTGGTGTCCACGCACAGGCCTGCTTCGAGCTGGCTGACCATGGCGTCGACGAAGGCCACGTCCTGGCCGCCTGGGTTGGCCCAGCCGTTGCCGTTGCCCTGGGGGGCGACGAAGATGGTGCTGTTGTTCGCGTCGGCCAGGCGCCGCAGGCCGTAGTAGGACCAGTTGTACCCGTCCGTTCCACCTGAGTCGACGTCGTCGGCCGTGCCGCCCCGCCAGTGGAAACCGAAGATCAGCCGGTAGGGGTGGTTGTAGTCGTAGCCGGCGGGGACCCGCAGGAGGTAACTGCGGGTCTGGCCGCCGCTCTGGATCGTGTGGGTGCCGCTCGTCAGCGCCGGAGCCTTGCCACAGCCGGCGGTCGCCCTGACGGTGCCGGTGGTGGCCGGCGCGGTCGCTGCGCGGGCGCTGCCGGACGAGATGCCCGCGGCCGACAGGACGAGGAGTATCGCAGCCGCGATCGACATCAAGAGTGGTGTGCGTTTCATACACTCCTTCTTCCGTGGGTGAGGAGGTGCAGGGGACGCCGTGGCCGGCGTTTCAGGTGCCGGTGATGGTCCATTCGTTGTTGGTGCTGGAGTTCGGCGTCCACATCACCGTGGTGGAGCCGACCGTGGTGCTGCCACTGCCGTCGAGTGCGGTGCCGGTTCCGCGGTTGATGATCTGGTAGCGGTTGCCGCCGAGGCTGTTGAGCGACCACTGCTGGTTGTCGCCGCCGTTCCACGCCGCCTGGCGGGCGGGAGCGCCGTTGGCGGAGTCGCCCCAGCTGTCGGCGGCCATGCCGTTGGCGCGGTTCATGATGCGGTGGTAGCCGTTGCCGAGGTCGATCAGCTGCCACTGCAGGTTGACGCTTCCGTCGTAGTTCCACTGCTTGAGGTTGGAGCCGGAGGCCACATTGCCCCCGCTGTCGAGTACCAGCCCGCTGGTCACGTTGGCGATCCGCACCCAGGTGGTCGAGCCGCCCGGCCCGCTCAGTGGGGGGATCCGGCCGGAGAAGGTGAGCTTGACCGTGTAGGCCAGGGCGCTGAACGGCGGGTTGGCCGAGGGCATGGTGAGGTGCAGGCTGGAGGCGTCCTGGACCGGTGCGGGCAGGTCGGTGTAACTGCCGGCGGCGTTGTTCAGCAGTCGGGCGCTCGTCAGGGTGCTGAGGTTGAACTGGTTGGAGTTCAGGGTCGTGATGGTCATGGTGCCGCCCTGCCAGCCCAGCGCGGTGGCGTAGAGGATCTTGTCGTCCTGGCTGCGGGTGAACCGGATGTCCTTGGCGGTGCCGGCCACCGGTCCGCTGAACGAGCCCCCGCCCATCTTGGTGGGGCCCTCGCCGTAGCTGGTCCAGGAGCGGGTGGAGTAGACCGCCTCCCCGAAGCGGCCGAGCCAGTCGCCCATGCCGAGCAGGATGGACTGCTGTCCGGAGGGGATGGCGCCGGCGGCCGTCGGTGCGATGTTCAGCAGCATGGTGCCGCCCTTGCTGACCCGGTCGATCAGCGAGTGGAGCAGTGCCTGCGTCGAGTAGTAGCCGATGCCCGTCGTGTAGCACCAGCTGGAGGAGGAGATGCTGTCGTCGGTCAGCCAGTAGGGGGTGAGCAGCCCGGCCGGGCCGCCGCGTTCAAAGTCGTAGACCTCGCCCTTGGCGTCGAGGCCGTCCTTGTAGGTCGCGACCACGTCCTTGTTCCAGGAGACGGCCTGGTTGTAGTAGTGCGCGAGGAACTGGAGGCGGTAGGACTCCTGCACCAGGCCCAGGTCGAAGTCCTGCCAGATCAGGTCGGGCTGGTAGCCGTCGATGACCTCGACCAGCTTGTCGAACCAGAGTTTGTTCTCCGCTGCCGAGCCCTGCTGGCCGTAGAGCACGCGCAGCGACGCGTCCGACTGGGACGGCACGTGGTCGTAGTAGCCGTTGAAGTGGTACGCGTGGTGCAGCGAGGCCATGAATTTCAGCCCCTGCCCGCGGATGGATTGCGCGTGCAGTCCCACGAGGTCGAGTCGGGGGCCGTGCTGGACCGAGTTCCACGGGTTGACGCGGCTGTTCCACATGGAGAAGCCGTCGTGGTGTTCGGCGACCGGGCCGGCGAACCTGGCGCCCGCGGACCTGAACAGCCGGGCCCAGGCGTCCGGATCGAATTCCCCACCCCTGGAGGCCAGTTCGGGCGCGAACCGCACGTAGTTGCCGGACTTGTCGCGGGCACCGTCGATGAAGTTGTGGTACGGCCATACCGAAGGGTCGCCGTAGGTGGCGATGTGGTGCATGTTCTCGTTCGAGCCCCCGATGTACATGTTGCGCGGGTACCACTCGTTTCCGAACGCGGGAACGCTGAAGACTCCCCAGTGGTAGTAGATGCCGAACTTGGCGTCCTGGAACCAGGCCGGGGCCGGGGGGTGCTGGTCCACGGACGGCCAGCTCGCGGTGTAGCTGCCGGGACCGTCGGTCGCGGCGGCCTCGGGAGCGAACCGCAGCAGGCCGAAGGCCGTGGCCGCGCCGGCCGCCGCCAGCAGTCGACGGCGGCTGACCGGCAGGGAGGAGGAAGACATGTGGAGGCCTCTCGGGGGGTGGTCGACTGGGGTGGTGCGGGAGCCGGTGGTCGTCGGCCGGTCACCGGATCAGTCGCGCGTCCACTGCTGGTTCCTGTTGCCGTTGCAGGTCCGCGTCTTGCCGGACGACGTGGCGGCCGACGGTACCGAGCAGGTGGACTGGGACGACCGGTAGCCGCAGGGGTAGTGCGTGCCGATGGCGCTCACCGCGGAGGCGAACGCCGGGTCGGAGTCGATGTCGTTCGCCACGGACCAGTCGGAGTCGGCCGCGACGATCCTGACGTTGCCGTAGCCGTGGCTGTCGAGCGCGCTGCGCAGTTGTTCGTACCAGGCGACGTTGTAGCCCCGCTCGTTCCACCCGCCGAGGTAGTCGATGGTCAGCCCGTGCTGCTTGGCGCAGGATCTGGCCGCGCTGGGGCTCGGGATAGTCGATCAGGAGTCTGCTGTTGCCGCCCCCGCCGCTGATGGCGCCGACGCCGTCGAAGGTACGGCCGCCGGATGCGCCGTTGATCGTGAGGGAGGTGGCGGCCTGGGCCGGGGCGGCGGTCGTGGCGACGATGCCGCCGGCGGTCAGGAGCAGGCCCGCGAGCACTGCGGTCAGGACGCGCAGGCGCCGGAACAACCGGCTGAAGGCTGACACGGTGGATTCCTTTCACAGGTGGGAGGTGTCCCCGTGCGGGAGGGCAGGAGCCGTGTCACGGGGCCCGATGACTGTGCGGTCGCCCGTCACCGGCCGGCTGCGGGCCGCCACTGCTCCGGATCGGCACTCCGGGCCGGGTCCGGGGTGACGCAGCACGCCCGGTCGCCGTGCATCGCGTGGGTGTGTGGCCTCGCCCGCACCGGCCGCCGTGCATCGCGTAGGTGTGTCCCCTCGCCCACACCGGCCGACGGTCTGCGTGCCGACGCCTTCTCGTCCTCATCCGGTCCTCCTGTGCGGTCCGTCGCTGCGGCTTGTGTGAGGGGCGGGACGGTCCCGCGCGTGGGCGGTGCGGTGACGCGCCGGGGCGGTGGTCGCGTGCCGCCCCGGCCGGCTGCCGCGGATCCTTCAAGGGGTCAGTTCAGCGACCACTTCTGGTTGGACTGGCCGTTGCAGGTCCACAGCTGGACGGGGGTGCCGTTGGCGGTGGCGGCGCCGGTCACGTCCAGGCACAGGCCCGACTGGGCACTGGTGACAGTGCCGTCCGCGTTGACGTTCCACTGCTGGTTGGACTGGCCGTTGCAGGACCAGGTGATGACCTTGGTACCGGGACTGGTGCCCTGACCGGAGGCGTCCAGGCACAGGCGGCTGCTGCCGGAGTACACGGTGAGCTCCCGGGCGCTGGTCTGGGACCAGGTCTGGTTCGCCGCGCCGGTGCAGTCCCGGATCTGGGTCTGCGTCCCCGCCGTCGTCGACGAACCCGGCACCTCCAGGCACCTGCCCGCACCCACGGCGTGCAGCGCGCCCGTCTTGGTGTCGCCGCCCGTCCCGTAGCCGGCCGCGGTGATGGCGGCCTGCACGGCGTTCTCGGTGGCGTCGGAGGGGTAGCCCGCCGTCATCGCGCCCTCGAAGAACTCGCCCGAGCCCGAGACACTGTTGTCGCCGCCGGTGCCGAGCAGCACCGAACTGTCGAGCTTCATCGGCGAGTAGCCGTTCGGCAGCGGGCCGGAGAACGTGGTGGTGAGGCCGCCGCCGGCGCCGTTGCCGTATTTGAGGGTGAAATTGCTCGTGCCGTTGTTCTTCAGCCACGCGCTGACGAACGGGTAGTGCACACCGGCGTTGTTGGGATCCTTGTTGGAGCCGGTGTTGGTGTGGTACATCCCGTTCTCCAGGTCGGCCTCGACCCACGGACCGCTGCCGGTGCACCCGCCGAACCAGCAGGCGTTGCCCCAGTAGATGGCGTTCATGGTGGCGTTGCCCGTGTCGGTGTGGGAGTTCTCGCCGCTGCCGTAGTCGAAGCAGCACCACTGGTTGGTGTAGTCCGACGACGTCACCATGTAGATGCCCTCGGGCTGGGAACCGGTGGCCACGCCGTTCGCGTGGTCGATCCGGTAGCCGACACCGGGCTTGACCTTGACACCGAAGACCTGGTGACCGCCCGCGGTCACCGGCAGGGCCATGGCGTCGGCCCCGACGTCGGCTCCGTTGGGACCGGGCCCCTTCCAGTAGCCGCCCCAGGAGATCGGCAGGTCGTTGTGCTTGGAGGTCTGGTCGTAGATCTTCGTGATCGTGCACGACGTGCCCGAGCAGAAGGAGACCTGCGACGCCCCGTCGGCGTAGCCGCCCGCGCCCAGCACTCCGATGTCGCGGTAGCTGTGATCGGAGGACCTCTGGATCTGGTACAGCGGCCCGTTGTACGACGCGAGGAGCGCCCTGGTGGTGGAGTGCGCCGTCACGCACGGCGTACCGCCCGCTGCGTAGATGTCACACGGCAGCGACCCGTCGGCCGCGATGGCTTTCGCCGAGTGGGCGGCCGGGCGGGCGGTGGTGGCCGTGCCGGTCGGTAAGGACGCGGCGAACGCCGTTGTGCCGAACGCGGCCACGAGCATCGCCAGGACGACGAGGAGCGCGGCTTTCCCTCGCCTCCGCCGGCGGTCGACGGCTGATCCGGTCATGAGACCTCCTATGTGAGGGTGCCGCCCCACGGCGGCGCCGTAGCTGTCTGTGGTCGGTGCGGAGGCGCCCGGTTGTCCGCGGCCGGCAGACACGCGGCAGGCTGACCGGTCGGGGCTCGGCCGCGGCGTGAAGGGGGGACTCATGCCGGCGTCCACCGCTGGCTGCTGCCGCCGTTGCAGGTCGACAGTTGGACGAGGCTTCCGCCGGAGCCGACCCCTCCGGTGACGTCCAGGCACAGGCCGGACTCGACGCCGGTGATCGTGCCGTCCGCGTTCAGCGTCCACTGCTGATTGGTCTGGCCGTTGCAGGTCCAGATCTCCACCTTCGTCCCCGGTGTGGTCTGGTGGTGGCGCGATCCGGGACGTCCAGGCCCTTGCTTCCGTACCCGGTCAACCGGTCGCCGCCCCGCTCCCCGGCGGCACACCGCACCGGAAGGGCCTGGTGCGGGCGCGGAACGGTGCCTGGTTCTGACGGGCAGGTACTCCCCAAAAATCTGACGAGGCCATGACATATACATGGTGCGACATGCCCCTTACGGCTCGGCCACCGCGGTGGCGACGGAGATGCACTGACAAGCGGAGCAATTCCGATCTCTGTTCGATATATCGAACTACTGTCGGAGTATCGGGCACCGTGGATAATAGGGAACCGGTGAACGGCGTCAATACCTGCAACATGAATCGGCAATCACAGCGAAACGTTCGCGGCACCCGTGAAGGCACAACGCCGTAGACACACCCGACTAAACCACCTGGCAGAGCTGTGCACATGGGCACCCCTCGGCAGAGGAGCGGCGCCACTCCCGGAGGGCGTGGCCACAGCCGGTCGCCCCTCCGGCACCCGCGCCCTACCCTGGATTTACGAAGAGCATCCGAAATTTCGAGACATCAGCGGCTGCGGATCGAGCGCGGGCCGGGACGACCGAGGCCGAATAGACGGACCTGGTGAATGCTGCGGGGTGATCTCAGCCCGTGGCAGCGAGACGCGCTCGAGGTCGGCCTGCAGTACCGCTCCGGCCGGACCGTGGAACGCGCCCGCGGTGTGCGCCGTAGCCTCACCACCAGCTCACCGCCGAAAGTGGTGCGCGACTTCTATGAACGCCTGCACGGCGTCTACCTGTAGGGAGGGTGACCACGCATGAGGGTGGGGATCACCGGGCACCGCGGACTGAGCACGCAGGTCGAGGAGCAGGTGCGGACTCTCCTGGCCGACCAGGTCAGCCAGTACGACACGGCCGAACTCGTCGGCGTCTCGTGCATCGCCGACGGACCCGACTCCTGGTTCGCCGAAACCGTCCTGCACCACGGCGGCCGACTTGAGGTCGTCATCCCGGCCACCGAGTACCGCCAGGGCCTGCCCGACTGGCACCACCCCGTCTACGACCGGCTCCTCTCCCGCGCGGCCGACGTCCACCACACCGGCATCACCGCGTCGACCTCCAAAGCCCATCAGGCCGGATCCGAAATCCTCGTCGGCCTGGTGGACGAGCTGATCGCCGTATGGGACGGGAAACCGGCACGGGGATACGGGGGCACCGCGGACGTGGTGGCGTACGCGGAACAAACCGGCGTCCCGGTGCGGGTGCTGTGGCCCGCAGGAGCCAGCCGGTGAAGTAGTTCGTTCTCCAGTGCTCTTGTGCCGTGCCCCCATGGTCCTCGATGTTGGCCTCACGCCGTGGCGCGCCGGTGACTCACGGCCCGGTTGAGAGGGGAACGCAGTTGTCGAAGGCTCGGGTACGGCTCAGTGGCGGCTCTGCCTGGCAGACGGACTTCCGACGCCTGCCGCAGGGCCGGCGTTCGCCGGTCCATGAGCGCGATCGGCTCCAGCTCGGACCACGCACTCGCCGAGTCCTTCAACGCGACGTTCAAACGTGAGGCGCTCCAGCCGAAAGACAGGGATCCTACGGCGGTTGCCGAGGCAGATGCGGCGAACTGGAAGTCAGCGCGCGAAGGTAGGGGCAGAATGCAGAGTATCGGTGCTCTGGGGAGGGACTGGATGCGCGTTGAGGTTCGGGTGGGCGAGGATGAAGCGGAGCTGCGCTCTTTGTGCCGGTGGCTGAGCACGGACGACGAACTGCGCTCCGCCCGCATCGGTCTGCCCAGCACGGCCACCGCACCAGGCGAGATGGGCTCTGCCCTGGACATCGTCGAAGTCGTCTTGAACAACGCCTGGTCAGCTGCGTCGCTGGTCGTGGCTGTGGCAGCGTGGCGGCAGTCGCGTCCGCATGCCGGCCGCACCACGCTGCGCGTGGCGCAGACGGAAGTCGAAGTCACCGGTGACGATGAGGAGCAGGTGCGGCGCGTTGTCGCCGCCTTGCGCGCGGCCGCGGAGGACAGCGAACCCCCTACGCCCGCTCCGGGTGCGATCGAGGACATGAGCACGTAGGCAGCCATGGTGCGGATGCCAAGCCCTGGCAGGAGCCGTGCCGTCCTGATCGGTGTCAGCAACTATCGCGAGCGCGAGTTGTCCGATCTGCCGCACGTGGAGCGCAATCTGGCGGACCTGGAACACCTGCTGACCAGCCCGCGGTCGTGGAGCCTGCCCGACGAGCACTGCCAAACCCTCTTTGACCCGACCAGCCGTGAGCAGGTCATGGCCGCGGTGGAGCAGGCCGCAGCGGAGGCCACAGACACGCTTTTGGTCTACTACGCGGGCCACGGCCAGATCGATCGACACCAGGAAAGGCTCTTCCTCACCCTCCCCCACAGCCAGGCTCACAAGGCGTGGAGCGGGATCCTGTACGAGGATCTGCGCCACGCCGTCGAAGGGACCCGCGCTGATCGCCGGATCGTCATCCTGGACTGCTGTTATGCCGGCCGCGCGACCGTGATGGGAGACGACATCGACCTTGCCGAACAGGCTACGGTCGAAGGGACTTGTGTGCTGGCAGCGTCCCCGCCGACGAAGAAGGCCATGTTCTATCCAGCAGAGCGCAACACCGCCTTCACCGGCGAGTTGCTCCAGATCCTCAATCATGGCGTTCCAGACGGACCGCAACTGCTGGACGTGAGAACGGCGTTCGAGCACGCACACCGCAATCTGGTCCAACGCGGGCGCCCCAGACCTCGCTTGATCGCACAGAATTCGGCTGGTGGGGTGCCCCTCGCCTTCAATGCACAGTATTCAGCACCTGTCGGTCTCCTGCAGCAGTCCGAACAGGCACCCATGCAGACCGCGCGAGGTGAACACGATGACACAGCGCGTTTCGCCAAGCGCTCCGGCGGCTGCGCAATGCTCCTTCTGGTACTCGTCCTCTTCGCCCTGGTTGGCACAGTCTGGGGCATCGCTGCCAGCGATCCCCTGCTGATGTACAAGGTCGGCAGGGGGAGCGTGGTCCTCGAAGATCAGGTCCCTGACTGGGCGGTGGCCTATAGCGTCCTTCCGGCCATGGGAATTGGCTGGCTGGGATATCGACGTCTGGTCGCCCCGTACAACCTGGAAGTGTCGGCCGAGGGCATCCAGGTGCGGCGCGGACCGGAGGAACGGCACGTTGCCCGCTATCACTGGCACCGCATTCTCGAGGCCAAGGTCTTGTGGGCGCCGGTGTGGCCTCACCGACGTGGCCGTTTTCTGCTCAGGCTCCGGCTGAGAGAGGGGACGCCCTCGACACTTCCCTGGTTGTCCCGGCATACCTGGCGCCGACGCAACCAAGACAGCATCTGCGTCGCTGATCTCGGCCGTCTGGACACCACGCCCTATGAGGTCGACCAGGCACTCAAGCGCTTTGCCGGCGACGGTGTCTGGACGCAGACGGACGCCGCGCAGCAGGCCGGATACACCGCGACACGTCTGGCTGAGCCCCGCGCTGTGCAAGGCCGTACGACGCGCCGAGTGCACGTGATCGCGGTCAGCGTCGCATGCATGGCGTTTGCCTGCAGTCCTGCCGCGGTGGTCCTTGGCGCTACGTCTCCTCACCGCTACGACTGGGCGTTCGTATCCCTGGGTCTGTGGACCCTCCTTCTCCTCACCCTGGGAGTGCTCCCAGTGCTGCTCCTTTGGCACCGGGGTAGGCTGACCATCGGCGCGGATGGCATCACTTACGAAAGCAAGGATCGCGCACGCCACTGGTCTTGGGAGCAGATAGACCGCGTAGGGGTCATGTCGTGGCGGCGCGCCACCCTGGCGAACGGGGCGCTGTTCCTCAGGCTCCGTGACGGGAAACCGCCGGCGCGTCCCGCCACACGCCTCGGCGTTCTGCTGGCACGCGCCGAGGATCGCCTCCACGGCGTCCTCGTGTGCGACCTCGTCTCTCTGGGCGTCTCCCGCAAAGAGATCGAGGCAGCCGTCCAACGGTACGCTCCTCACGCTTGGGATCCCCGTCCCCGCCCAGAACACGGAATCGTTCAGGACGACGATCACGAAGCCCACTACAAGGGCAGCTTCTTCGGGCTGGGCACCGCTGTCGCAGTGATGACCGGCGTGATTTCAACGGCGATCCTATACAGTCACGCAGCATCTGCCTTCTCACTTGAAACCGCTGAATCCGCAGCTGGATCGTGGCTCCAACTTCTGGCTGTCTGCACGGAATTCCTCGTCCTGATGGCTGTTTTTAGGCTTTCCCGTACCCCCTTCACCGTCCAGATTGATGATGAGGCCCTCACCCTTAGCACTCGTACGTACCGAAGGGCCATCCCCTGGGAGCACATCCAGCAGGTGAATCGTCTAACCTCGACCACCAGCAAGAGAGCCCACGACGAATTCGTCGTGTGGCTGCGTCGTGACGTTGCCGCCCAATACCGAGGCCTGTGGCGACTTGGGGCGCACCTCACCGGTGCCCAACTGCGGATCGTCACCCTTCGATCCAACACGGGCGCGCTGGGCGTCTCCGCGGAGCGCCTGGATGCGGCAATGCGCAGATTCGCCAAAGAGCGCTTTGCAGCCGCCGCGTCGCCGCTCCACGACCGTGTCCCGCCCGCTTGACGGGAGCGGCACCGCACAACTACAGGCAGCCGGGTCCCGATGGCGAGGCCGCCTTCACTGGTCTTGCCTATCCGTGGCTGCCGCATTGGCGTCGACGGCGAGTTGTTCACCGCGCCCACGTAGGGGCGGGATCACCCGCTGTGGCGCACATGCGGACCATGACCTCGGACATTTGGCGTCGGTCTCGTCGGCCCCGGGCGAAGGCGAGGACGCTGCGCCGGGTGGGCAGCCGGTCGGCCAGCGCCAGGGATCGGCGCAGGGTGCACTCGCCCCTGCACCTTCTCCGAGGCCTCGCGTCGGCGGCGTCAGTGGTGTGGGACTCGTTGTCGGGCAGGTCGGTGAGCTTGGCGTGTACTTCATCGGCGGATCGCGCCAGTGTGACCAGCTCATCGGGGGTTCCCTGCCATGGCATGGACCGCGAACACGGCTGCAGCCGCCCTCGTGATGGTGTCACCACCCTGCCCGTCCGGCACGTTCTCGTGCAGCTATCGGTGTGCAGCCGTGCTCGCGAGCCCTCAGGCGGCGCAGCATGCGGGGGTCCTCGAAGCCGACCGCGCGGGCGGCGGCGTCGACCGTGGCGCCGTGGGTGATGAGGTGTTCGGCGCGTTCGAGACGGAGGGTTTGCTGATCGGTATTCGGGGGCCGCCGCGACAAGCTGACCGGCGCGATGCGCTCCTCCGCTGCACGAGTGCGTTCTCACCACCACGCCACCCGCCGGATGACCTACTCCGACGGTGTCCCTGCGGAGGGTGTCCGGGGGGCTCTCAGGCGTCGGGGTCGACTTCGGGGTGGGTGAACCGCACGGGCCGGCCGAGCGACCGGGCGTAGGCGATCTCGGCCCTGGTGCTGTCACCGATGTAGTCGCCGACCACGAGTACCTCATCGGCCAGCAAGATCTTCGACCGGTGCAGCTCGTCGAGTCGAACCTTGAGCGCCTCAGCCTCGACAGGATCGGACCAGAGCTCGTGCGGCGACTTCAGGTCGCAACCGGGCTTGACGACAATCCGTCCGGCCTTGGTCTCCCGCACATCGGCCTCAGCCATCTCGGCCATGAAACGAGTGGAGCCGCACATCGCAACAATTCGAGGGAATCCGAGCAGCTTCTTCGCCTCGGCGAGCTTCTCTGCGGGGCTGATCACTTGCGGCGACGACACTGGTTCCTCCTGGTGGTGCGGCCCGAAGGGATGCCTGCGGAGACGAGAACGAAGGCGTCCGAGATCATCCTCGGGTGGACGACGTGGACACCCGCGCGCCCGCACTCTATGCGACGAGAGCCCCCTATCTGTTGCCGCGGCACCCGCCGGCCGGCCCTACGCCCCGCCTGCGCGATGCCGAACCGGCCCTTCTCGCCCGCCATGGAAGACCGGCGTCGGTTACCGCGTTCGTCGCCTCGATCAGCCGAGTCACGCGGCGAGGAGCCGCGGTGTCGGCTTGGTGGGCCGGTTCCCCGCCAGCAGCTGGGGCGGTGCCGGATCGGACCCGGGTACTGCGACACCTCGAACGAGGGAGGCGCAAGCCGATGACCGCATTGACGGAGCGTTGTACGGCGATCTTGCGGCTCCTGTGCACCCGGCGCGGCCCGCCGCAGCTCGGTGAGCACCTGGCGGCGACGGTCCACGCCCGCGTCCTGATGATCCCGACCGCCTGCCGCCCGCCCATCATCTAACCGCTATCGCTGTGCGCTTCGACGAGGAGACCATGTCCACCCCATCTCAGCAGCCCGCCCCCCATTCCGTCGCCGCGCCTTCCACACCCGGCCGTACCGCGGAGGGGGACCAGATCATGGCGATCGCCGACACGCTGGTACTCGCGTACGGACTGCACCCGGCCGAGACAACGCGCATCCCGGAGGGCACCGCGACGGTCAACTACGCCGTCGTGGCCCAGGCGGGCCGGCGGCACTTCGCCAAGGTCTACCGCACGCGAGAGCACCTGGATCCGGAGCGGACGTCGGTCGAACTGTCCGAGTACTGCGCCGACGGAGGTGTCGCGACCGCGCGGGCGACCCGCACGCGCAAGCACGAACTCATCGCGACCCACGGCCGCCTGCCGATGTCCCTGTGGTCCTACGTGCCGCACACCGCGACGGCCGAAGGCGGGCTGAGGGGTGCACGGTGGGCAGCCGCCGGCACAGGGATGGGCCGTCTCCACGCCCGGCTCGCCGCTCACCCCGCCGTCGCGCCCACCCCAGAACCTGGTGCCGCAGTGTGCGACGTGGCCGCCTCACGGGACCGCTTCGAGCGCCTGATCCATGCGTACGAGCACAGGCCCAGGCTCGGGGAATTCGAGGCGTGGGCGCTGCAGGCGGCGCGCGAGCGACAAGCCATCCTGGGGGACGTCGAGCGCACCCTCGCTTCGCTTCCCCAGCTGACCGTCCAGATCCTGCACGGCGACACCGCCGGCCCCGACGTTCTGTTCAAGGACAACGAGGTGGCCGCGATCGTGGACTTTCGACCGCCCGCACCCGGGTACCTCGCCTGGGAGATCGCGCGTCTCGGCTGTGACCCCAAGAGCGTGCTGGACAACAGTGCGGAGAGCCGGCTCACCGGATACACCGATCTCACCCTGGCCTGCCGGGACGCCAACCCGAAGGCGTCCGCGGACGACCTCGCGTCCTCACTTCGTGTCGGCCGTGCAGCCATGCTCTGCTCGGCCTTTCCACTGTCGGTACCAGTGGGAAGGTCGCACATCGTCGACGCCGCAATGGAGGCCTACGGGCGGGTGCGGCACGAGGCAGCTCTGATGCTGCTGGACCGGCTACCTGTCATCGAAGAGGCCCTACGTGACGCTCTTCACTGAGTTCAGGGCCCCTCAAGGCCGGCGTAACTCACCCAAGCCCCGAGGGCCCCACGCCTGCACCGGAACTCGGCCCAGCTCTCAGGCACTCCGGGAGGCACCCGGCACCCGCCCCTTCGCCACCTCCGACAACCGTCTCACCTGGGGCAACCCCATGCCCATGTGCGTCAACCGCTGCGGCTCGCCCGTCAGCGGTCTCAGGGCGCCACGGGAGGCGGGCGGGCATCCCGCTGACCTCACGGCCTCAACGACCGAGCATCGGCGTTTCGGCCAACCGTCCTCGAGCCGCGTGTCCTTGTGCGGCAAGGGTCGGTGCACCTCACACCTTCGGAAACCCGCTGAATCACAGGGTGCGCAACCCGTCTGAAAGGAACAGGTGCTCGAAATCGTGCGGCGTCGTTGAGCACGTCGACGCCACCACCACGTCCACGAAGGGGGAATACATTGACGCTGGTCGAACCAGGCAGCGACAAGAGCGGGAGCGGTCCGAAGGCCGCAGGCGCGGACAACATCTCGGACGCCGAGCGGGAGCTGTACGGGGGCCGACTGCGCTACGACCAGTCCTACGTGCGCCACGAAGGCCCGCTCACCCGGCTGGGCTTCGGGCACATGGCGGCCGCGCTCCCCCGGATGGTGGGCATGGTGCTGCGCACCGGCTGGCAGGCGGACCGGCGGGCGCTCGCCGGTCTCGTGGCGGCGCAGCTCGGGCAGGGAGTGACGGCCGGGTGGGGGCTGGTGGCGGTCAACAGCGTGCTCACGCAGCTGTTCGCCGACGGTCCGACCGCGGACAAGCTCCGCGAGGCGCTGCCGGCGCTGGCGGTGCTCGCGGTCGCGGCGGTGGCGGCAGCAGTGCTGACGGCGTGGTCGACGGCGATGTCGGGCCGGCTGGAGCCGCAGGTGGAGCGGGCGGTCTCCGCCCGGTACTACACGGCCGTCACCGGTGTGGAAGTCGAGGCGACCGAGCGGCCTGAAGTCCAGCGGATCCTGGAGGCGGGGAAGTTCGGCACCGACTCCGCCCGCAGCATGCTGCGGCTGTCGGTGGGCGTGGGCAATGTGGTGATCGGCATGGCGGCGGCCGCGGTCGTCCTCGCGTCGCTGCACTGGACCTTGCTGCCGATGCTGCTGGCGATCGCACTGCCCAAGGGCTGGGGAGCGGTCCGCTCGGCGCGCCGTGACTATCTCTCGCGTTTGAACTGGGTCGACCACCGCCGGGCGATCGCCTCGCTGCTGGCCTACCTGACCCGCCCGCATGCCGCCGGGGAGATCCGCGTGCACGCCGCCGGCACGAAGCTGCTGTCCAGCTATGAGGAGATGTCGCAGCAGACGGAGGCGGAGCAGCGGCGCCTGGCCCGGGCGCAGGCCTCGACAGATCTGGTCGCGGGAGCGTTCGCCGGGGCGGCGTCGCTGGCCTGCTACGGGGTGCTGTGGTGGCTGCTGTCGACCGGTCGTCTGCCGCTCGCGGTCGGCGGGACCGCGGTGATCGCCATCCGTACGTCGACGGCGCGGCTTACGTCGCTGGTACAGCAGGTCAACCGGCTGTACGAAGAACTGCTGTTCCTCACCGACACCGAGGACGCCATCAAGATCGCCGGGGAGAACGCCATCCCGAGCTCCGGGAAGCCGTTGCCCGCCCCGGTGCGGGAGGTGCGGACAGAGGCGGTGTCGTTCACCTATCCGGGAGCGGACTCCCCGGCCCTGAAGTGCGTGAGTGTGCGGGTTCCCCGGGGGAAGGTGACGGCCCTGGTGGGGGCGAACGGCTCTGGGAAGACCACGCTCACGAAGGTGCTGTCCGGGCTGCTGCTTCCCACGGAAGGAAGCGTGTGGTGGGAGGGCGGGTCGGGCGATCGGGTTGAGCTCCGTGAGGCTGACCGTGCCCAGGTGTTCGCCGCGGTCGGGGTGCTGGCGCAGGACTTCCCGCGCTGGGAGATGACGGCGGCCGCGAACGTGGCCATCGGTGCCGGCGACCGCCCCCGGGACATGGACCGTGTGCGCCAGGCCGCCGAGGAGGCGGGCGTGCTCGACCTGGTCGAGGGCCTGCCGCACGGCTGGGACTCGATCGTCTTCAAGGGCTACGAGCGCGGTGTCCAGCTCTCGGGCGGGCAGTGGCAGAAGCTCGGCTCCGCCCGAACAAGGTATCGACAGGCGCCGTTTCTGCTGGTCGACGAGCCGACCAGCGCGCTCGACCCGCATGCCGAGATCGCCTCGTTCCAGGGGCTGTGGTCCCTGGCCGAGCAGGGGCACGCGGTCGTCCTCGTCACCCACCGGCTCGCCGCGACCATGAACGCCGACCACATCTACGTCCTCGATCAGGGGCGCGTCGTCGAGGAAGGCACGCACGAGGACCTGATGGCTCGCGCGGGCGGCCTGTATCAGGGGATGTTCACCGCCCAGGCCGCCCAGTACGGGCTCGCGCCGGGGACCGACAGGCTTCCCGGCCCCCGTGGTGTCCAGCCGTCCGGCCACGAGGCGGCGAGCTGACCTTCAGCTGCGCAACTTCCACCAGCCCGACCCCGAAGCACCCCGCCCCCTATGTCGAAGGCGAGACGACGCTCATGCCACCCAGCTCCTCCTCGATCCGCAAGACCGTCGGGACGTACCTCAGCCGCCACCCCGGCGAGCGCGGCGCCCTGGCCGGCCTGCTCGCCGCGCTGGACCGTCCCGTCGACGTGACCGTCCGGACGACGCTGCCCGGGCACGTCACGTGCAGCGCCGTCGTGATCGACCGCCGGTGCCGGGTCCTGCACATCCGGCACCGGGCCACTGGTCGCATGCTCACCCCCGGCGGCCACATCGAGCCCGAGGACCGCACGCTGCTCGCCGCAGCGCTGCGCGAGATGGCGGAGGAGACCGGGATCCCGCCCGGAGCCCTGTGCCTGACCCGGCAGACGCTCGGCTCCCCGGTCGACATCGACGTCCACCCCATCGACGCCAACCCCGCCAAGGGCGAACCGGCCCACGAGCACTACGACGTCCGCTACGCGTTCTACCTCGCCGAGGAGGAGCCGCCGGCCGTCACCTTGCAGGACGAGGAGGTGTCCGGCGCCGAGTGGCTCGCCATGTCGGAGGTCACCTCGCCGACACTGCGCGCGAAACTCCTCGATGCGGGGTTGGACGGACAGCCGGAACCAGTGAACGCCTCCGCGATCATCCACGACGGCCACGGCCGGTATCTGCTGCATCTGCGGGACGCCAACAAGCCGTGGATCTGGGAGCCCGGGTGCTGGTCGCTGCTCGGCGGCGGCCGGGAGCCGCAGGACCGTACCCTGCTCGACACGGTCCGTCGGGAGTTGCGCGAGGAGGCCGGACTGGCGGTCGCGGACCTGGAGCCGTACGCGGTCGAGCACGTCACCGGCATCGACGGAACCAGGGTGCCGATCCAGCTGTTCACCGGCCTCTGGAACGGCGACCCGGCCCTTTTGCCCCTCACCGAGGGCGTGATGCTCGCCTGGGTGCGGCCCGAGAAGTTCCCGCACATGACGATGCTGCCCTCGACACGGGAACTGCTGGAGCAGCACGCCGTCGATCACCCCCTGCCCGCCGGCGGTCCGACGGCGCCCGCAGGGACCGCGGGGTCGGAGGCGCCGTCCGGGACCGTGCTGAACGTGGTCGGTGTCCACCTCTACCTGGAGCGGGACGGCCATGTCCTGCTGGGCCTACGGCATCCGGACTCGGCGTACGCGGGCGGTTCCTGGCATGTGCTGGCGGGCCACTGCGAGGCGGAGGCCGCGAGTGCCTGCCTCGTGAGGGAGGCGGATGAAGAGGCGGGACTTGTTCTCGAACCGGCCGACGTCGAGCTCGTCCACACCGTGCACATGCGTGAACGGCCCACGGACCCACCCCGGGTCCAGCTCTTCTTCCGTGCCCGCCGCTGGGTGGGTGAGCCGACGCTGCGGGAGCCCGACAAGTGCGTGTCCTGGCGGTGGTGGAACGTCAAGGACTTGCCCGAGCCGACCGTCGACTACACCCGAGCGGCCATCGAGGGCATCCAGGCCGGCCGTGCCTACACGGAACTGGGATGGACGCGGTGACCGGATTCGACTCGGTGGGGGCCGCGTACGCCGCCCACTCCGACAGCGCGCGTGGCCGCCTGCGGCACGACCTGGTGGAACGCCGGCTTCTCGCCGAGCTCCCGGCCACGCCCGCCCGGATTCTGGACGTCGGCTGCGGGAACGGCGAGATGACGCTGCGCCTCGCCGCGGCCGGCCACCAGGTGACCGGCGGCGATCCGTCCGCCCGGATGCTGGCTGCCGCAGCCGGCCGTCTCGAGGCCCGGCCCGAGCTCGCCGACCGCGTCCGGCTGGTCGACGCACGCCTGGACTCCCTCCCCTTCGAGGGGGAGCTGTTCGACGCGGTGTGCTGCCACGGCGTGCTGATGTATCTGGACGAGCCCGACACCGCGGTCGCCCGTCTGGCAGGGCTCGTCGCACCGGGCGGTCTGCTGAGTATCCTCGCCAAGAACCGCCGGTCAATCGGTGCACGTGAGGCCCTGGCCGGCGACTACCAGGCCGCGCGCCGACTCATCGTGTCCGGAGCGGACCGGAGCATCGGCAATCTCGGCCGGGAAACCCGCGGTGACGACCCCGACGCCCTCGACAGGCTCGCGGCCGAGCACGGGCTGATTCCGCAGCCTTGGCAGGGCGTTCGGATCTTCAACGACCACTTCGACGACACCTGGGCTCCGGATCCGGCCGCATACGCGGCGGCACTGGAGCTGGAGTGGGCCGCGTCCTCGCGGAGCCCCTACCGGGACATGGGCCACCTCGTGCACACCCTGGCTCGCCGGCCGGAGCGGAGCCGATCGTGACCAGCACAGTCCATGACGCGGCCACAGAAGGCGCTGCCGCCCTTCCTCTGCGCACCAACCTCGTGCCCTCAGCACTGTTGTGGGTCTCGCCGGTCCGCCGCCTGACCACCATGCCGACTTCCACGAAGGACGCCGTTCATGCCTCTTGACCTCCATGAAGCGACGAGCCGTCGGCGCGCCGGCATGGTCGACCGGCTCACGGCGGACGGCGTACTGACCAATGTGCTGCTGCGCGACGCGCTGCTCCACGTGCGGCGCGAGGTCCTGCTCCCGCACGCCTACGTCCGGATCGGCGGCCCGGGTGCGGACCCGATCGACTGGCGCCTCCTCGACGGCTCCCACCCCGACGACGAGGAGGAGTGGCTCGACCTGATCCACAGCGACGAGTCGATCCTGCTCCAGCGCGACGGCGAACCCCTCGACGCACTCCCCCGCGGCCCGGTGACCGGCGGACACATGACGTCCATGTCCACCTACACCCCCGCCACCGTCGAAGCCCTCCAAGCCCTGGAACTCAGCCCCGGACACAGGTATCTGGAGCTCGGCCCCGGCCCCGGCGTCTCCCTGGCCCTCGCCGCCACCATCACCGGCCCCGGACTCGCCACCGGCGTGGAGCGGGACGGACGCATGACGGCATTCGTCCAGCGGAACCTGGACCGCCTCGGTGTCGGCGCGACCGTGGTCGAGGGCGACGCTCTCGAAGGGCACGAGCCGCGGGCACCGTACGACCGCATCCACTCGGGGATCGGCGTTCCCTGCGTCCCGGCGCCGTGGCTGGAACAGCTCGCACCCGGCGGACGGCTGCTGACCACGCTCGCAACCCGCACCCCGAGCTGGCCCGGGGACCTCCTGGTCACCCGTACCCCGGCCGGCACGGTCGAGGCGGTCCTTCAGGGCCGGCCGCGCGGGCACCGGCCCTTGCTCGGCTACCGGTGGCTCAACGCCCTGGACCACCGCGCCCGCATCAAAGCCGACCCCGGCAGGGCACGACCGACCCGGCTCGCCCCGCCGCCGGACGACGCCTACGGATTCTGGCTTGCCGCCGCATACCTCGCGCCCGGTCTGGTTCGGGACTTCCATGCCAAGACCATGACCATCGTCGCGCCCCACGACGACTCTTGGGCCGTCGCCGGCCCCGCCGAAGGGACTGTCCGCGTCTGCGGGCCGCGTGACGTGTGGGCCGAACTCGAGGCGCTCCACGCCCGCTGGGAGGAAGCCGACCGGCCGGAGTCGTACACCGTCGACCTCACCGCTGGCACCGGGGCCCAGACCGTCACGTCCGGCGCGAAGCCGAAGGCGCTGACCTGGACGCTACCGACCCTCACCGGCATTCCCCGGCCGAGGTCGTGACCTCGCCCGCGCGAAACACCCTTACCGCGCCCACCAGCCGCTCAGCGAACGGAGTACGGATGCCCCAGCATCACCACCCCCTTCCTCCCCAAGCCGACAGCTCCTCCGTGCCGGCCGGCTGGCCCGAGGACTTCCTCCGCCACCGCTCCGGCGACGGGTGCCCGATGTGTGCGAACGACTACGCCTCGGCCGACATCGGCTGGGGCTTGCTGCTTCGCCGCGGTGAGGTAGCCAACGCCTATCTGTGGCGCAGCGGGCGCGTCCGCGGCTACTGCGTGCTCATCCACCGCGGCGCCCCGCACGTCGCCGAGCCCACCGACCTGCCGGAAGCCGACGCCGCCGCCTGCTGGCGCGACACCCTCGCACTCGGCAAGGCTCTGACGGCCTTCTACGAGCCGGTGAAGCTGAACTACTCCACTCTCGGCAACGTCGTACCCCACCTGCACAGCCACATCTGCCCCCGGTACGCCGGTGACACCGATCCGTCCCCGGGCGGGCCGCTGCCGTGGGAGTTCCTCGCCGGCGGACGCCAGGACGAGGCGCGGTTGCTGGCCGACGCCGCCGCGCTGCGGTCCCTGTCGGGGGAGGCATGACCGGCGGCCAGCGGCACACCGAGCCGCTCGACGTCCACCTGATCGCCGTTCGCGACGGCGCGGCCGGGACCGAGGTGCTGCTGTCCCGGCGGGCCGGCGACGTGCGGCGGGATGCTGGCATCTGGTCAGCGGGCACTTGGACGGTCCGTGGGAAGACGTGGTCACGGCTCTGGTGCGCGAGACCCGGGAAGAGGCCGGCATCGTCGTCGACCCGGCCGACGTCCGCGCGGCCGTCACCGTGCACCACCGCTCCCCGGCCGGCGGCGCCCGCCTCGGGGTGTTTTTCGAGGTGAAGCGCTGGCAGGGCATCCCGGAGGTCATGGAACATCGGGTCTGCGACGCCATGGAGTGGTTCGCGCTCGACAACCTGCCGGAGCCAATGGTCGCGTACTGCCGGGCCGGACTGGACGCCTACCGGGTCGGCGCGCGGATGGCCGTGCACTTCCAGGAGCCAGGCGACCTGATTGCCTACGACCCGGACGCGGAACGTCGCGAACAGGTCGGCGACGTGGGCTTCGACGGTAGCGGCCGAGTCGGTCAGCCTGTCGGGCGGGGCCTTGTCGAGTGCGGTCATGTCCGCGCTGGTGAAGTACTGGTAGGCGTCGGGCGCAGGGTTTGGTACGAGTTCGACGTGCGGCGGTTGGCCGGTGGCCTCGCGATGTAGCCGGGCGCACCATTGGGTGAGGTCGGCGAAGGAGATGGCGCAGCCCGAGCCGAGGTTGTAGACCGCGGCGAGCGCCGGTTGTCGGGTGGTGGCGAGGCGCGCGAGGGTGGTGGTGAGGGTCTCGACGTGGATGTAGTCGCGGGCGGCGGTGAGGGAGTCGTCGAAGAGGCGGATGTGCCCGGTGCGCGCGGCTTGTTGCAGGAGTTGGGACAGGATCGAGGCCATGGGGCCCTTGTCGGTCTCGTCGGGGCCGAAGACGTTGGTGTAGCGCAGGGGCGATCCAGTCGAGGCCGGCCGTGTTGGTCCTGCCCCGTAGGTTGCGCGAGATCGTCCGGAAAGTGACGGTGTCGACAACGTTCGGGCTCATGGTTCTGGGCTGTGCGCGACGGCGCTGTGGCGCTGTCAGGGGAACGTTCCGCCGCTGTTCAGGGCAGGTACTCGATCAGCCGGTTGACCAGGTCGGCCGGGCGCGACAGCGCAACCAGGTGCCCGCCCGGCACCTGGTCGATGTCGATCCCGAGGCGGTCGCGCGTCACTCGGCGCTGGAACTCCAAGGGAAAGAAGCGGTCCCCGGCCGCGGCGAGCACGCGTGTGGTCACGTCTGGCCACCGCTCAATGTCACAAGGCTGGCTGAATGCGACGTTGGCCTCAGGCCGCTCGTGCGCCGCGCCGGTAGCGACGATCTCGTCCGGCACGTCGTGAAGAAAGTAGGTGGCCAGGTCGAACTCGGCGGTGTACCCGCCTGCTTCGGCTGCCGCGACGCGGGCCTCCGTCGATCCGGTGTTGTCCCACCACTGTCCTGGCGTCTCGCCCGGCAGGGGGACCATCGCGTTGACCAGCACCAGCAGATCCAC
>NZ_JBEYRP010000051.1:0-25849 GCF_040704085.1 Streptomyces sp. NPDC047841 | reverse complement strand
GCAGCTGCCCAGGAGGAGCGGTGGGTGAGCCTGGGATGCAGCCGGTCCCAGGAGCGGGCCCTGGCGGTGCCGTAAAGACGGGTGTCGGTGACGGTTTCGGTGTCCGGAAGGCCCCAGGTGTCGGGCTGCCCGAAGACGAATTCGCCGCCGTGCCGGGGTGGTCGGCCCATCGTGTGTGGCCGGCGGGGTGGAACAGCCCGGCGCAGGACCCGGTCAGAGCGCATCCGGGCGAGCACCTGGACCGGCAGGTCTTTGAGTAGGAACGCAAGGCGGGGTGCGTCGTATCCGGCGTCCGCGATGACGAGGACGTCGGGGTTGCCCTCCTGCCACTGCCCGGCGGTGATCGGTCGCTTGAGCAGGTCACGCAGCTGTCGGGCGGTGACAGTGGCCGTGTCATCCCCGGGGGCCAGGCGAAGCGCGTCCAAAGGCGCGGTCCAGGAACTGCGACCCGGCTCGAGCGCGCAGATGATGGAGTACGGCCAGCCGGGGACAGGGATGTGCTGGTCCTTTCCCCGGCCGTAGGTGTGACACAGGATCCGCTGCGGTGAGGTGTGGGCATCGGTGCGTAGCCAGCAGGTGATGTCGATGGCCAGGACCAGCCGGCCGGCGGCAGCCCGCGGCAGTGGCGCCGCGGCCAGGGCCCGCCGCGATCCTCACGGCCTTCGTGCTGAACGTGTGTGTTCCTTGGTCGGAGCACATGTTCAGGCGAAGGCCGCTTTGGCGGACGGCGGTTACCGAACCGAGTGATCAAGTTCGAGGCACCATTCGATGTCGGCCGTTGAGGATCAAGCTAGGCCGTGTTTTGGAAGTGCCGTCCGTCTCCGCCCGGCAGCGCCGCCGGGCGGCCTCGGTCGCCTCCGCTGCCGACCTCATGTGCGGTCGTCCCCTACCCCGTCCGCCACGGCCGCCTCTGCTTTATGTTGCCGGGCCGTTGCGGCCGGGTTGCCTCCACCGCGCGGCTGCATCCGGGCGTCGGCCCGTCTCCGTCGGCTGTCTCGCGCCGGGCCGCGGCGGCCTGTCGCCGTCACTCCGAGCCCGCCCGTACTGTCGGTCACCGACCGCTACTGGCTGCCACGGGCCGCCACGTCGCCCGTCGTCGGCTGTCGGCCGTGAGCCGTCGGGCCACCGGCTACCGGGCCGGGCGCCCGGCGGCCATGCGGTGCTGTGCCCGGAGGCCGCCCGTCGCCGTTAGATCCTCTGACACCTGGGAACGCCGCGTGGGCGGGGCCGCCCGCTGCGGTCCCACCCACGCGGTTCTGTCCCGGGTGACTCCCGGGGGTGACGTCAGCGCAGGCCGAAGGCCCGGGTGATCGTCTGCGAGACGGTGTTGCCCGCGCTGTCCCGGGCGCCGACCCGGAGGGTGACGAAGTCGGCGGACCGCGGCGCGCGCAGGTTCGTCCGCCATCCTTCGTCGCGCCGGCTCAGGTCGGTCCGCTGCCAGGTCGCACCGTCGTCGTACGACACCTCGACGGTCGGTTTCCCGATGGTGGTGGTGGTGCCCGGCAGGTGCGAGGCGGTCACCGTCAGGCCGGCGTGCCGGTCGGCACGGCCGGACTTGTCGGTGTCCACGCCGTAGTCGAGCTGGATGAGCGGCAGGGACACCGCCGCATCGCTGCCGGTGACCGCGGAGGTGAAGTCCCACTCGGTCAGCGTGTGCGTCGAGTACGGGTTGGCCCAGGTGCCGCGGTCGTTGTCGAGGACCAGCCGGTAGGGCAGGCGCTCGGCGCCGAGGCCGGGAACCTGAAGGTACTCGGCGTTGCCCCAGTCGAGCTGCTGGTCGCCCTGGTAGAGCGACATCCAGTCCTTGACGTCGAAGTTCGCGCCGGCCTCGCCGACGTGGCCGGACCCCGAATCACCCCAGCCGGGCGCGGTGATGTACATGGTGTCGAGGTAGCGCACCGGTTGGTAGTTGATCGGCCCCATGCGGGGCCGCTGGATCGGGCCGAACCAGCTGACCTTGCCGGTCTTGCGCGCCGGGTAGGTCAGCGGCTCGATCGAGTGCTGCCCGGTCTCGCCCTGTATGAAGGCGTCGTCCAGCCACGTGGTGCCGGCGGTGACCCAGTCGGTGCGCTCGCCCTGGGCGGGCGCGGTGAGTTGGTTGCCGACGGCCCAGCCGCGCCAGACGTCCGGGCGGAACTCCATCGCCTTGCATTGCCGGTAGTTCCGGAAGGAGACGTCCACCCGGCCGAGATCCTTGGACTCCTCACGCCAGGTCGGGTCCGCCGGAACGGCACCCGTCCAGTGGTGCACGACGTCGTAGACGTAGTCGGTCGTGGGGTGCGAGGTGACCTTCAGCGAGACCGTGCCGTGCCGGAGTCGGCCGAGCAGGTCGGCGCCCTGGTCGGCGTTGAGCGTCGCCACCGTCACCGGGGCCGGGCTCTCCGGGCTCCAGGGGTTCTCGTCCCAGGGCTCCATGCGGCCGACGCCGTCGTTGACGACCAGCAGCAGCCGCGCGCCGGCGGCCGCGGCGACCTCCGCCTGGGCCTTGATCCCTGCCGTGCCGGCGCCGCGCACCACGACGGCCTTGCCGCGCACGTTCTGCCGCGCGAGCTCCTCGGCCGTGCCGTCACCGGCGAAGACCGCCGTCAGGTTCCGGGTACCGGCGGGCAGCGGCGTGGCAGCGCGCTTGACGAGCGGGTCGTTGAAGGTCGTCGACTTCGTGCTCACGGTCAGCGCAGGCTGTTCGAGGCGGAAGCGGGCGCCGGTCTCGAACTCGCCGTCGGTGACCTTCTTGTCGGTCGGGAGCGCCCAGATGCTGTCGTACGACGAGTCCGGCAGCATCGACGTCTCCACCAGGCTGCCGGTGAAGGACCGGTGGGCATCCAGGCGCGGCGCGACGGCGGTGGTCTGCTGCGGCACGCGCGCCAGGATCCGGCGTGCCTTGCGGCCGTCCAGGGTGACGGTACGGTCCTGGTCCAGCTTCACGTCGTTGAAGGCGAGCAGCACCATGCCGCGCGAGTGCGGGCCTTCGGCGCCCTGCACGTCACCGGTGAGCCAGCCGCTGTAGCTGCCGACGGGCAGCCGCGCCGTGCCGGTGCCGGACGCGTCGAGGTCCATCACCGTGAAGAGGTGCTCGGCGGTCAGGACGACCCGGCCCTCCAGCGGCTTGCCCGAACGGTCCTTGGCGACCACGGTCAGATTCTGCCGCTGGCCCTCGCGGGCCGCGCCGATCAGGGTCCGGGCGCGGACCGTCCCGGCGCCGTCCGTACCGGTGATCATGGCGCTGACCGACTGGTCGCCCGCCAGCTTGTCCAGAGCCGCGGTCAGCGTGACCGCGGCGGTGCCGTGCGCGGGCACGGTGACATGGTCCTCAGAGAGGCTGAAGAACCCGGCCGGGACGGTGCCGTCGACCGCCAGGCTGAGGCTGGCCGGGGCGTCGCCGACGTTGGTGTACGTCACCGTCTGGACGTCAGTCTCTCCGGGCTTCGGGGGCCACGTGTGGAAGCCGGAGTAGGCGGTCGTGGTGGCGAAGACCGTGGTGTGCACGGCCGCCAGCGCGTCGAGCCGGCCGGCGCCCGCCTGGTACGGGGTGTACGCCGTGGTTGCCTTGGCGCTGCTGACCAGCGCCTCCTTGAGCTGGGTGCCCGTCCAGTCGGGGTGCTCGGAGGCGAGGAGCGCGGCGGCACCGGCGACGTGCGGTGTCGCCATCGACGTGCCACTCATCGTGGTGTAGTAGCCGGAGCCGCGCTTGTAGTGCGAGCGCGCCGCGACGATGTCGACGCCGGGCGCGGTGATCTCCGGCTTCAGCCCGCCGTCGCCGTCACGCGGGCCCTGGCTGGAGAAGTCGGCGAGCGTGTCGGTGGAGTCGACGGCGCCGACGGTCAGCGCGGAGTCCGCCGCACCGGGGCTGCTGATGGAGTGCGGGCCGCCGTTGCCCGCCGCGATCACGAACAACGCGCCCGTGTCGTGGCTGAGTTCGTCGACGGCCTGGCTCATCGGGTCAGTCTTGTCACCGTTGCCGCCCAGACTCATGCTGATGATCCTGGCCTTCTGGTCACGGGCGGCCCACTCCATGCCCGCGATGATCCAGGACTCCTGACCGCTGCCCTCGGAGTTGAGCACCTTGCCGACGGCCAGCCGGGCGCCGGAGGCGACACCCCGCTCCTTGCCGCCGGAGGCACTGCCCGTGCCGACGATGGTCGAGGCGACGTGCGTGCCGTGGCCGTTGTAGTCGGCGGTGTCGTCCTCGCCGGGGACGAAGCTGGCGCTGTCGGACACCTGCCCGACCAGGTCCGGGTGTTCGGTGTCCGCGCCGCTGTCGAGCATCGCGACCTTCACGCCCTGGCCGGTGTCGCCCTCCGCCCATACCTTCTGCGCGCCGATCTGGGCGGTGGAGCCGGCCAGGTCGGCCTTTACCTTACCGTCGAGCCACACGTGGGCGACGCCGCCCGCGAAGGACGGCTTCGCGGACCGGGCCGCCGCGCCGGAACCCCCGGTGAGCGAGGACCAGAACTCCGGTGCCTGCTTGTGGTTCTGGGCGAGGGCCGCGCCCTGGATGCTGTCCAGGCGGCGGACGTCGGTCGAGCCGGCCATCTTCGTCCGGGTGCGGGCCTTGGCGGCAGCTTCGGTGTAGCGCACGATCAGCGGCAGCCGGGAGCTGTGCGCGTCGTCATAGCCCTCGGTGATCAGCCGCGTCACGTTGAAGAGCTGCTTGTCGAGTTTGCCGGCGCTCACGTACGGCAGGGCGGCGTCGGGGTAGACATAGGTGGCACCGTCCACGACAACGCGGTGGAAGCCGGTGGTGGCTCCGCTCGCGGCCTGGAAGGAGCGCACGACGGTGCCGTCGGCGGCGGTCCCGATGGTGACCTTGTCACCCGTGATCAGGGTGACGGTGTGCGTGCCGGCATCGCCGGGTGTTCGGTGTCCGGCGTCGTTGTGCGACACCTCACCGGCGGAGTACGCGGACACAGCGGCAGTCGCCGGTACGACGCCGAGTGTGAGCGCGGTCGCCACGGCGAGGGCGATCGGCCCGGGTCGGGGGATGGGAACCTTAAGCAAAGAAGACTCCTGAGACGCGGCGAAGAGCGAAAGATCACTGGATCCTGTGGCCTCCCCCGCCGTCGTTCAAGGGGTCGCACATGTCGCTCTTACGCCGTGGCACAGTTGCGCCGCGAGCAGGCGGCGTCGTCGGACACCGCGCGTCCGGGGGACGGCGGCGGACCGCCCCATGAATTCGGCGTGAGGGACGGAGCAACGGGCCTGTGGGGCATCCCAGGTCGGTGGCTTGGCGCATGCCCTCCGCCGGGGCGGACGCCAGGTGCGGCGGGGCCGCGCTCTCACGTCATCGACGGGTGATGGGCCTTCCCACGGGGGGCCGACAGCCCCACGTGGTCGTGGCGTCGCGCTTTGCCGTCAGGCTTCGAGGTCTCGGACGGTCTCCGCACGTTCGCACAGGGTTGCCGCCGTCTGGGTGCCGGGCCCGGCTCCGTCGGGGGGGGCGCGCAATTCCGCACAGCATCGACCCGGGCAGGGAGCGGGTGTCTGTCGAATCCGTGTCGAAGTCCGCTTACCGGGGCGCCCAGTTGCGGAATCGGCGCAGGTGTTCAACCCGTGGACGACGCTCTACTCGCAACGCGCTTTCTCAGAGGGTGATTCGCGAGTGAATGCCCGTTTCGGTCTTGGCGTTGGGCGAGGCGGCCTGTTGGAAGGCGATGAGCCCGGGCCGCGTCCGGGTCTCTGGGTGCAAGCGACCCGGCTGCTCGCCTTTCGTGGTCTGCGTTGTGAGGTCGCGGCGATGCCTCCAATCGGACTACGCCGCAGGTAGTGGTTGGGGCACAATCGTGACTCATGGCCGCGTCCCAAGATCCAGCCACTCTGTATCCCGACATCGCGGCTGAAGGCAGCCTTGCCGCTGCACTTCAGGCGGTAGCCGACAGGGACGGCCTTTCCGTGCCGTTCACGGTCTCCGAAGCCGCCCCACTGCGAGCTGCTTCGGTCACGAGCGCGGCTCCGCGCCGGACTGTTCTGGCCATCAGCGCCTGGGCGGTCGAACGTCGTTGGTCGATCCGCGGGTGCGAGTCATTCCAGGAGATGGCGCTTGTCGAAGGAGATACAGACGAGCTGGCCCAAATCGTGCGAGCCGCGCATGCCTGGCACAACGGTGAGGAGTTGACTGCCATCGGGGAGGTCGCTCCGTTCGTGCACCTCACGGGCCGCTTCGAGGTGGCCGACCACGATCCGGTGCGACTGACCGAATCAGAGTGGCAGCACCTGCTCACCGAGGCCGGCGAGGTGGACTGGCCCGAGTACCGCGCGCTCATCGAAGCGGCGTATGCCGAGCCAGCACTGCGAAGGCTCTACCCCTTCACCAGCCACTGGACCCTGCGGTTCTCCACCAGCACCCGTCCGCGCCTTACTGTTGTTCGGCTTTGCCTGGCCGCCCATCGGCAGAAGCTATTTACCGTCAGTACCAACATGATGGGTGAGGGCCTTGCCGAGGCGGCGACGGCGACAAGGGCTGTGTCGATCGCTGCCAGCCGTCTGCCTTCCGATCTCGGACCCGTTACGCTCGGAGCAGGGTGAACAAGCCGGGCTCGGGCTCGGCGAGGATCCCATGGCTGACCAGACGCTTGAGCTTGTGCCGGGTGCTCTCGATGTTCTTCGGGGTGATGTCGAGGTCGAGGGCCTGGCACAGGTCGCGGGCCCGCAGTGGCTTCCGCGCCTCGGCGAAGGCGGCGAGGATCTGCTGGTAGGGGGGTGCTTGCTCCGGGACGGCGGGCTGCAGCTGCGGGTCGGGCTCGTCGACCAGGGCAAGGACGGTCTGGCGGGTGATCCGCAGGTGCTCGGCCTCCTGCTCCATTTCGCGCAGCAGCGCGGTGAGTTCGTCGAGCCGCACGCGGACCTGTTCCGTCTCGGCGGCGATGGACTGCTCACGTGCGGTGATCTTGTCCAGCAGTGACCGGACCGGTTCGGGCCCGGTCATGCGTCGCGCCAGGTCGGGGTGGTCTGGTCGGTGAGTCGGCGCACTATCACGTCGGTCATCGCCCAGTACACGCGCGACTCCGAGCTGGTCGGGCGGCTCTCGTAGTCGCGGACCAGGCGCCGGTGCAGCATCAAGATCCCGTACGTGCGCTCGACCACCCACCGTTTCGCCTGCGGCACGAAGCCCCGCCCTGCCGGGTTGCGCTCGACGATCTTCGACGTCGATGCCCAGTCTGGCGCCGTGCGCGACGACCGCACTCTTGAAGCCCTGGTCGACCAGTGCCTTCGACACGTTCGCCGTCTGCGCGACGACACGGTCCAACAACATCGTCCCCGCGCGGTGCTCATGGATGGTGGCGGCGAGCACGACCACGGCGATGACCAGGCCGCACACGTCCACCGCGAGTCCGCGCTTGCGGCCGGGCAGCTTCTTCGCGGGGTCCTTCCCAGTCGTTCCGGCGGACACGTTCACCGCGGCGTGGACGCTCTGGGTGTCCAGTACGACCAGGCTCGGGTCCTCCGACCGGCCCGCCCTCTCCCGGACCTGCCAGCGCAGCACATCGTGGATGGTCTGGTCGGTGCCGTCGTCGCGCCACTTGCCAAAGTAGTAGTACGTCGCGGACCGCGGTGGAAGATCGTGCGGCAGGTAGTCCCATTGGCAGCCGGTCCGGGACTGGTACAGGAGCGCGTTCACGATCTCCCGCATCTCGTAACGGCCCTGGTGACCGCTGACCGACGCATGCGCGGCCTTCCACGCAGTAATCACCGGCTCGATCAGCCCCCACCGCTCGTCCGACAGGTCGCTCGGATACCGCTTGCGCTCACTCACCCGATCAGCCCAGCACCCCGAACCCGCCGATCAGCCGGGACGCCCCAACCCCACACCATGAGGTGACGGCAAAACAGTCATCACCTCACGAAACGCCCTCTCACAGCGGCTAGGTTCTGTCTCTTAGGTCAGCGTCGGGTCCAGATGAGGATGCCGGCGAGGCGGAGTGCGGCCTGGTAGGCGATGGCGAGTTTGTCGGTTCGTGTGGCCAGGCCGCGTCACTGCTTGAGCCGGTTGATGCACCGCTCGACGGTGTTCCGCTGCTTGTAGACCTCGCGGTCGAAGCCGGGTGGGCGGCCGCCTTGCCGCCCGCGTCGCAAGCGGTGGCCGATCTGGTCGGACGGCTGCGGGCTCACCGCCCGGATTCCCCGGCGCCGGAAGTGGCTGCGGATGGCGCGGGAGGAGTAGGCCCGGTCGGCCAGTACGGCGAGGGGCCGGGTTCGTGGCCTTCCGGGGCCGCTGCGCGGAACGCGGATGCGGGACATCACGGTGTCGAAGGCGGGTGCGTCACCAGCCTGACCTGCGGTGATGGTGAAGGCTAGAGGCCGTGCCCCGCCGTCCGCGGCCAGGTGGACCTTCGTACTCAGCCCGCCGCGGGAGCGTCCCGGAGCGTGGTCGGCTGGTTCACCGGAGCGGGACGCCCCCCTTTTTACGTGCCCCGGCGGCGTGCTGGTGGGCCCGGATGACCGTGGAGTCAACCGACACCGTCCAGTCGATGTCGTCGTCGGTGTCCGCCGCCGACAGGACAGCGGCGAGGATCATCTCCCAGGTGCCGTCGAGGGCCCACCTGATCAGCCGTTTGTGGGCGGTGTGGAACGGGCCGAGTTCGGCGGGGAGGTCCCGCCAGGGAGAGTTGGTGCAGTACTTCCACGCGATGGCCTCAAGAGTGCGACGGTGGTCGGCCCACCGCCGGCCACGGACCGGATCGGCCGGCATCAACGGCTCGATCCGGTCCCACGCTGCATGACAACCGGTGTCCACGATCACGGTGGAAGCCCCCTGTGATGGTCCGGCGGTACGGCGTGCACGCGTGCAAGGGCCCGCCGAGGCGCGCACCTCGGCCGGCCCTTGTCCGTAGAGCCCTGTTGCGGGCCGGTGGTGATGCCGCCGGCGCAGGCCGTCGGCCGCGGGTCGGGGGTGCTCGGCTCGATCCCGACCTCGTTCGTCCAGACGTTGCTGGTCACGGAGGCCTGACGGGACGAGGCGCCGTACAGGTCGGAGGCAGCGGTCACCATGGCCGTCATGGCGTCGGTGAACGTCGACGTCGGGGCGAGGTACTGCGTCAGCGCCCGCGTCGAGTAGGGCAAGCCCTGAGCGTGAGTGCACTGGTCACTGCTGTCTGACCTGTTGCAGCAGGTGGCGCCGCCCGTCACGGCTGGCGATTGGGGTGGCAGAGACATCCGAGGCTGGTGGTGCATGACAAGCTGGATCGTGCTCATCGGCGTGGAGGCTCAGTCGACCCACATGTGTGCTGTCGATCACACGGCCGATGGTGCGTTGGCCCGTGTCGGAGGGTCGTGTCGGATGTGAGCGGCCTCAGGACGACAGGTGTGACTGGGGTTCTCGCCCGCCGACAGCCCGCGGGGTGTATCAGTTGGTCGTCCGCCGCCCGGCGAACGTGGGGACGCGCTTACGCGCATGCGGCGGAGACTGCTTCTGCGACGGCACCGGGACCCGCCCTGATCCACCGGGGCGTGCGCAGTATCCTGGCGCGTATGACGTCGAGAGGTGGACACCCTTTGCGCTCGGGCAATGACATGCGGTGCGGATGCCAGCGCTGACAGAGGGACAACGGCCTTCGGCACCCGGCTTTCAGTACCGCGGCTCTGGGGGACAGTAGCTCGATGAACGACCTCGGCCAATTGTCGCGTCCTGCGTCCGGGCGGTTGATCGGGCGGGACGAGGACCTGGAGTTCGTACGCTCCCACTTCAGCGGCTCCCTCCACGGTGCGGCCTTGTTGCTGTCAGGGGAGGCGGGCATCGGGAAGACCGCGATCCTCGACGCCGTGGCGGCGCAGGCAGCAGTCGACGGCGTGCGCGTCCTGCGGGTGAGCGGGGTGCAGTTCGAGACGGACATCAGCTACGCGGGTCTCAACCAGCTGTTCGTCCCTCTGTTCGAATCGTTCGATCTGCTGGACAGGGGCCACCGGGACGCCCTCAAGGTCGCCGTGGGCATCGGCAGCGGTCCGCCTCCCGAGCGGCTGCTCACCGCCACTGCGGCCCTGCTGTTGCTGCGCAGGGTCGCCCAGGACACCCCGCTCCTGATCGTCGTCGACGACCTGCCCTGGCTGGACCGGCCGACCACCTTCGTCCTCGGTTTCATCGCGCGGCGTCTCGTCGGCAGCCGCGTCAGCTTCCTCGCGGCCTCGCGCGTCACCTCCGACAGCTTCTTCGAGGCGAGCGGGCTGACCGAGCACCACCTCAAGCCGCTCGACGCCGCGGCATCGGCCGCGCTCCTCGCCCAGGAGTACCCGGGCCTGTCCCACGAGATACGGCGGCGCATCGCCGCGGAGGCACGCGGCAATCCGCTCGCACTGGTGGAACTGCCCACCGCCCTCGACCGCGAACAGCGCACGGCGCCGACGGCGGTACCTTCGGTCCTGCCGCTGAGCGAACGCCTCCAGAGCCTGTTCACCTCGCGGGTGGCCGATCTGCCCGGCCCGACCCGTGAACTGCTGCTGATCGCTGCGCTCGAAGGCACCGGTGAGCTCGCGGTCATAGAGGCCGCGGCCGGGGGCCGCGAGGCCGCCGACCTCCTGGAGCCCGCGGAACGCGATCGGCTGGTGGCGGTCTCCGCCAGCTCCCGGAGGATGTCGTTCCGGCACCCCCTGATCGGATCCGCGGTGGTGGCCCAGGCCAGTGCCGCCGACCGCCGCAGGGCCCACCAGGCACTCGCCGCGGTCCTCGTCGACCAGCCCGAACGCAGGGCCGGCCACCTCGGCGAAGCGACGACGGGGCGGGACGAGACCGTCGCCGAACTGCTGGAGCAGGCGGCCCGCCTGCGCCTGGGGCGAGGCGACGCGCTGGGCGCGGTGGCGGCCCTCACCCGTGCCGCGGGGCTCAGCGTCTCACCGGCCGACGAGAGCCGACGGCTGGCGGAGGCCGCCTACATCGGCACCGACGCGGGCGGCGACCTGGCGGACGCCTCCCGTCTGCTGGTCGGCGCCCGCCGCGCCGACCCGGCCGTCCGGGAGGGCTCCCTGCACGCCGCGGCGGCCTCCGCCTTGCTGCTCATCAACCAGGACGGGGACGTCAACACCGCCCACCGGCTGCTGGTCGGTGCGATCGAGGCCGGCGGACACGGCTACGACGCCGCCGACGAGGCCCTGGTCGAGGCCCTGTTCACCCTGATCACGCTGTGCTGGTACAGCGGTGACCCGGAGAAGTGGGCGCCGCTGTTCCGGGCCCTGGACCGGATGACGCCCGCCCCGCCCGATCTGCTCTGGGCGTGCGCCCAGACCTTCGCCGATCCGGCCCGCACCGGCTACCGAGGACTGGACGTCCTCGACGAGCAGCTCGCCGACCTGGGCGACGCGACACACGTCGTACGGGTCAGCACCTGCGCCGTCTACCCGGACCGGCTGGCGGACGTACGGGAGGTGTCCCTCCGCCTGGTCGAGCAGGCCCGCGCGGGCGCCGCACCCGTCCGCAGACACCTCTCCGCCCTGATCCACCTCGGCCTGGACGACTATTACAAGGGCCGCTGGGACGAGGCCATGCGCCTGACCGGCGAAGGGCTCGCGCTGTGCAAGGAGTACGGCTACCCGTTCTTCTCCTGCAAGTTCCAGTTCGTGCAGGCGCTGGTGGCCGGGGCACGCGGTGACGTGAAAGCCTGCGAGGCACTCTGCGAGGAGATCATCGCCTGGGCCGTCCCCCGCGGAGCCCATGGCGCCCGCGCGCTGGCCTTCCACGCGAGGAGCCTGGCCGCGCTCGGCAACGGAGACCCCGAGACCGCCTTCCGGCAGGCCACCGCCGTCAGCCCGCTCACGCCCCTCGCCCCGTATCTGCCCCATGCCATGGCCGGCGCCCTGGACCTGGTGGAGGCCGCGCTCAGGTCAGGACGGGCCGCCGAGGCCGCCATCCACACGAGAGCCCTGCGGGAGTCCGCGATGGCGCGGCTCTCTCCGCGCCTGCACATGTTCGTGCTGGCGTGCGAGGCGCTGACGTCGTCCAACGACGATGCCCAGGAGCTGTTCCAGCAGGCCCTGTCCCTCGCCGACCCCGAGGACTGGCCCTTCGACGTCGCGCGGGTACGTCTGCTGTACGGCGAACGCCTCCGGCGCCGACGCGCGACCAAGGAGGCGCGCGAGCAACTGACCCTGGCGGGCAGGGCGTTCGAGAAGCTGGGGGCAGCACCCTGGCTGGTGCGCGCCAAGTCCGAACTGCGCGCGAGCGGCGTCGCGGTGCCGGCCGACACGGGAGGCAGAGGAACCCTGACGGCCCAGGAGTTCGAGATCGCCACGCTGGCAGCGAGCGGGCTGACCAACAAACAGATCGCGGAGCGCCTCTTCCTGTCGCACCGGACGATCGGCGCACACCTCTACCAGATCTACCCCAAACTGAACATCACCTCCCGGACGGCCCTGCGCGATGCCCTTGCGGCTCTCGACCGGTAGACAACGGAGTGTGCGGGGCACACCGTCCGCTGCGGTGTGCCGAGGTGCACCCGACGGGCCTTTCCGCTCCTGGCCCTGTTCCCGAGTTCCGGGACCGGTCACCCATGCCGTGAGGACGATCACCGAAGGCCCGTGGTCGGCCCGGCGTCCGGCCGCCGTGGGAGTCCCCGGTGGCGCAGATGCCGTTCTCCCAGGCCCAGGCGGCGATTTTGACGCGGTTGCGGGCGGCGAGTTTGCGCTGGACGTTGCCGAGGTGGGTCTTGACGGTGGAGAGGGTGACGTGGAGTTCGGCGGCCAGTTCCTCGTTGGTGCGGCCCCGGGCGAGAAGCCGAACGACATTGAGTCCGCGTGGCGTCAGGGGAAGTACGGGCACGGGCACCCCGGTTGCCGTACGTGATCCGGTGGGGCGTCCCCGCTGGTCGGCGAGGTGGGTGGCAGCGGCCGTCATGTGCCGCAACAGGCGGACCGTGACCGCCGGGGAAACCATGGCGTTGTCCGCAGCCACGTCGCGCACGGCCTCCACGAGCAGGGCGGGAGAACCGTCCAGGTCGAAGGTGGTGGCGATGATCACCTTCACAGCTCGACCGCGAGGTGTTCGGTGAGCCGCAGGGAGTCCTCGCGCAGCGTGCCGCCGGTGGGCCAGGTCTCCAGCACAGCGGTCAGGCAGTCGTGGATCTCGCAGATGCTCGTATAGCTGTCAAGGAAGGTCAGGCTGCGGTTGCCAGATCGTCGCGGGCAGGTGGCTGCGCTGGGCTTCGCGGGACGAGTAGGCGGTAGACCTCGCGGGCGATGTGTCGTTTCAAGCAGCGGATGATCTCGGTCTTCGTCTTGCCTTCGGCTGCTCTGCGGGCCACGTAGGCGCGTGTGCGTGGCTCCCAGGCCATGCGGCTGACGGCGACCATATAGAGGGCGTGGTTGGCCTGACGGTCGCCGCCGCGGTTGAGGCGGTGGCGGCTGGTCTTCCCGGAGGATGCAGGGATCGGGGCGACGCCGCAGAGGTGGGCGAAGGCAGACTCTGAGCGAAGGCGTCCTGGGTTGTCGCCGACAGCGACGAGCAGGGCTGCGACGGTCTCGGCACCGAGTCCTTTGACGGCCATGAGTTCCGGTGCCGCCCGGGTGACGAGCCGCTGCAGGTGGCGGTCCAGCTCCGAGATCTCGTCGTCCAGCTGCAGGTAGCGGTGGGCGATCGACTGCATGGCCAGCTTGGTGACCGTGGTCAGAGTGTCCGGCTCGGCCCCTGGGCGCCACCGTGTGACTGTGCGGATCAGTTCCATTCGGTGCAGCCCGCGGAGGTGTTCGCGAAGGACGTCAGGAGCGGTGACGATCAGGGCTTTGAGCTGGTTGACGGCTTGCGTGCGGGCCTTCATCGCACTGCGTCGGGCGACCCGCAGGGCCCGGATCATCTCGACGGCGCCGTCACCGGACTTCGGGATCGCTGTCGCGGTCCCGGCCTGCACTGCCCTGGCGGCGGCTTCGGCGTCGACGACATCGGACTTGCCGCGACGGCGGCGTGTCTGACGGTCGGGGCGGTTGACCTCGACGACACGGTGGCCGTGTTGCCGCAGCCACCTGGACAGGCAGGCACCGTAGCAGCCGGTGCCTTCCAAACCCACCTGCCCGACGGTGCCGAGACCGGTGACCCACGCTTCCAAGGATGCGTAGCCAGCTGGTGTCGAGGGGACAGCGAGCGTACCCAGCCGCCGCCCGAGCTGGTCGGGAGCAACAGCGACATGGACGTCGGCGTGGGTGTCGACTCCGAGGGTCACGCTCGTGCCGGAACTGTTGAGCACCTGTCCTCCTGGCGGTCCGCGGGGCTTGAGCCGCACCGACAGAGCACCGGGGACACAACTGCGATGAGGCGTGGTGCCAGGCTCTTATCAGGTCACATCCGACGGCCTGCCGGTGCAGCCGCATGCGCCCTCCCAGCCGGCCGACGCATCGGCAACAAGGCACGAGCGGCCGGTTGGTCTGTGGGTCAGACCGACCGGAAGAGCGCTTGCAGATCCTCGCAGTTGGTCTGGATCGTGTGCGTCCCGCTCGTCAGCGTGGGGGCCTTGCCGCAACCGGAACTCACGGCGCTGCCAGCCGGTGCGGCAGCGGGCCGGGAGGCCGCGCGCGGGGTGCCGTCGCCCTGGCCCAGTGCTGTGCCGCCCATGCTCAGGACGACCAGCACCGCGACCACGGCGGGCCATAAGAGAGATCTTGTCCTTGTCATCATGCGACTCGCCTTCGGTTGTGGACCGGCATGGCATGGAACGAGGGGCCGAAGTGCGGGGGCGAGGCAGCGCGGGTGTCCGTCCCCCACTGCCGGGCCGCGGTGGCGGTCTCGGCGGCCCGGCCCGTGATGTCGGGAACGCCGGTGCGGGCGAAGCCGGCCGGCCGGTGGGTGGCGGTTGCTCAGGCGCGGGTCCACTTCTGGCCGGCCTGGCCGTTGCAGGTCCACAGGACCAGCGGCGTTCCGTTGGCGGTGCCGGCCCCGTCGGCGTCGAGGCACAGGCCCGCGTGGACGTTGCGGATCGACCCGTCCGGGCCGAGGGTCCACTTCTGGTTGTCCTGGCCGTTGCAGGGCCACGTGATGACGCGGGTGCCGTTGGCGGTGCCCTGGTCGTACGCGTCCAGGCACTTGTCGCCGTACACGCGGATCTCCCCGCCGGCCCATGTGGTCCACGTCTGGTTGGCCGCCGTGTGGCAGTCCCAGAGCAGTACCGTGGCACCGGCGGCGGTGGAGGAGTTGTCCACGTCCGCGCAGCGGCCGGACGCGTTGCCCCGCAGACGTGAGGTGGTGGCGGCCAGGGGGCTGCCGCCGGTCACCCGGAACACGGCCACGCCGTGGGCGGGGACGCTCGCCGAGATCTGCCCGGACGTGCTCGACGTGCCGCCGGTCCACAGGTCGGTGAGGGTGAACGGGCCGCCGGAAAGGCCGACTTGCGCCGCGGTCGTGGTGACCGTCGCGGTGCCGCCTCCGCGGTTGAACAGGCCCACCGCGACAGAGCCGTCCGACAGGGGTTTGGCGAACACCTCGGTGGCGCCGTCGTCGCGCACCCTGCGCCCGCCCGCGCCCAGCGGATCCTGGTTCACCGCGATCAGGCGCGGGTTGCGCAGGATCGCGCTCACGTCCGCGGACATGGTGCGGATGTCGTTGCCGGCCATGAGCGGGGCGCTCAGCAGTGCCCAGAGGGCGAAGTGGGAGCGGGACTCGGTCAGTGTCAGGCCGGGTCGGCCGACGACCAGCATGTCCGGGTCGTTCCAGTGTCCCGGACCCGACTGCGCCGCCAGCGGCGCGGTGACGTCCAGGACGTTGCCGACCCCCATCGGGTAGCTGTTGGTGTTGCCGTTCTGCCAGATGTCGAGCAGGTCCTCGGTCGTCCGCCACAGGTCGGCGACCTCGCCCCAGTTGTAGGTCGAGCCGGTGATGGCGTGGAAGCTGTTGGGGTTGATGGAGTAGACGATCGGCCGGCCGGTGGCGCGCAGGGCGTCACGCATCAGCGTGAACCGCGTGACCTGCTCGTCGCGGGTGCCGCTGGAGGAACACCAGTCGTACTTGAGGTAGTCGACGCCCCAGGAGGCGAAAGTGGCTGCGTCCTGGGCCTCGTGCCCCCTGCTGCCGGTCGAGCCCGGATAGGCGCCGCTGGTCTGCGCGCAGGTGCGTTCGCCCGGCACCTGGTAGATCCCGAACTTCAGGCCCTTGCCGTGGATGTAGTCCCCGAGCGCCTTCATCCCGCTCGGGAACTTGGCCGGATCGGCCCGCAGGCTGCCCGCCGCGTCACGCTGCGGGTCGAACCAGCAGTCGTCGACCACGACGTACTGGTAGCCGGCGTCCCGCATGCCCGAGGAGACCATCGCGTCGGCGGCCTGGCGCACCTGTGCCTCGGTGACTCCGCATCCGAAGCTGTTCCAGCTGTTCCACCCCAGCGGTGGCGTGAGCGCGGGGCTGCCGGGCGCGGCCGAGGCAGTGGAGTGGGCCGAGGCCGTCACGGTCGCGGCGATGGTCAGTGCGGCGGCCGCGAGGAGGCGGAGCAGTCGTCCGCCTGATCGTCTGAGCACGTGGGGCTCCTTCGGCACGGCGAGGAACGGACAGTTCGAAATTTCGATCGACATTCGGAAATCCGAGCTTCCACGGATACTAGAGCGGAGCCTGAACATGTCAACATCGCTGGAACAAGCCAACTGCGCTTCGGGCCGATCACCGTCTGCGGGGACCGCGACCTGGGTCAATGGTGAAGAGGCTGGCGGTAGCGCGGGCCGTCCGGTGTCGAATGTATCGATCGACGTGCCGAAACTGCGGGAGGTCTTGACGGGTGCGATCGGTCTCCTATCATCCAGGATGCTCGATCAGTCGACCCGTGTTCGCTATGCCGAACACACGAGAGCCACTCCACCCGAATGAAGCCGAGGAGGGCGCCCGCAGATGAATATGTCATGGCCCCAACAATCGTTTTCCCGTCGGCGTGCGCTGACGGCCGCCACCGGTCTGGCCGCCGGCGCCCTCCTGCCCCGTGGAACCGCCCTCGCGGCCGCCTCCACGTACACGAACCCGGTGATCTGGCAGGACTTCGCGGACATCGACGTCATCCGGGTCGGCGACACGTTCTACGCCTCGGCCTCGACGATGCACTACTCGCCGGGCGCGCCCGTCCTGCGCTCGTACGACCTGGTGCACTGGGAGATCGCCGGCCACTCGGTGCCCGTGCTCGACTTCGGTGCCAAGTACGACTTGAACGGCTCCCGCGGCTATGTCAGAGGAATCTGGGCATCGTCACTGGCCTACCGGCCGAGCAACAGAACCTTCTACTGGCTCGGCCAGATCGACTTCACCCGGACGTACGTCTACACCGCCACCGCCGTCGAGGGGCCGTGGAACAGGCTGACGACGATCGGCACGCCCTACTACGACGCGGGGCTGCTCGTCGACACGGACGACTCCCTGTACGTGGCGTACGGGAACACCGCCATCAGCGTGGCCCAGCTCTCGCCCGACGGCCGTAACCAGGTCCGCGCGCAGCAGGTGTTCACGACGCCGTCGAGCGTCGGCACCCTCGAAGGCTCACGCTTCTACAAGATCAACGGGCAGTACTACATCTTCCTGACCCGCCCCGCGAACGGTCAGTACGTCCTGAAGTCGTCCAGCGGCCCCTTCGGCCCCTACACGATGCGACAGGTCCTCCTCGACCTGCGCGGGCCGATCCCCGGCGGCGGCGTCCCGCACCAGGGCGGGCTGGTGCAGACGCAGAGCGGCGCCTGGTACTACCTGGCCTTCGTGGACGCCTATCCCGGCGGCCGGGTGCCCGCGCTGGCCCCCGTCACCTGGACCTCGGACGGCTGGCCTGTCGTACAACTCGTCGACGGCGCGTGGGGCACCTCGTATCCCAGCCCCGCCGTGCCCCCTCCGCCCCGTCAGGTCACCCCCATGACCGGCGTCGACACCTTCGACGGTACGACCCTCAAACCGAGGTGGGAGTGGAACCACAACCCGGACAACACCAAGTGGTCGGTCGGCGACGGGCTGACCCTCCGGACCGCCACCGTCACCAACGACCTTTATTGGGCCCGCAACACCCTCACGCACCGCATCCAGGGTCCGACCTCCACGGCCACCGTGCAGCTCGACCACTCCGCCATGCGGGACGGCGACCGAGCCGGACTCGCACTGCTGCGGGACGCCTCCGCGTGGATCGGTGTCCAACGCGACGGCGGCGTGACGCGGGTGGTGATGGTCACCGGGCTGACCATGGACACCAATTGGAACACCACCGGCACCGGCTCCGAGGTCGCGAGCGCGTCCGTCTCCGGTGGCCGCGTCTGGCTGCGCGCGACCGCGGACATCCGCCCCGGCGCACCACGCCCCGGCACCTTCTCCTACAGCACCGACGGCACCACCTTCACCCGCCTCGGACCCGCCTTCTCCATGGGCAACGACTGGCGGTTCTTCATGGGCTACCGATTCGCCCTCTTCAACCACGCCACGCAGGCACTCGGCGGCGCTGTCCGCATCACGCGGTTCGAGCTGCCCACGCCCTGAACCGGCCCACCGATCGCACCACCCGACCACCTGCTGACAGCCGGGGCCCCACCACAGCCGTCAGGCACTGGAACGGACGACCAGATGGGTCGGCAGGATCAGCGCAGTGGGGTCCTGCCCGTTGACGAGGGCGACCAGCATGCGCGCCATCTCCCGACCCAGAGCCGCTATGGGCTGATGGACGGTGGTGAGCGGCGGATCGGCGTTCCGGGAAACGCTCAGGTCGTCGAATCCGACCACGGCGACGTCGGCGGGGACCTGCCGGCCGGCCTTCCGCAGTGTGCGCAGCGCTCCCACCGCCATGTTGTCGCCGGCTGCGAACACCCCCTCCACCTCAGGGCGGTTCGCCAGCAGTGCGGCCATGGCGACGGCTCCGCTGTGCTCGGTGAAGTCCCCCTCCTGCGGCGGCAACGGATCGAGGCCGGCGGCGAGCATGGCGTCCCGGTAGCCGCGGTACCGGGCGCGCCCGGCCTCGGTGTCCAGCCGCCCGCAGATCGTGGCCACACGAGTCAGGCCGCGGGAGAGCAGGTGCTCGGTCGCCTTGCGCGCCCCGCCGACGTTGTCGACATCGACGTACCACCGAGGAGTCGTACCGACCGGGCGTCCGCCGAACACGACGGGCATCTGCGCCTTCTCGGCCACTGGGGTCAGCGGGTCGTCCTCGCGCAGCGCCATCAGCATGGCGCCGTCGGCGCCCCTGGAGCGAAGGAGTTCCGCAACCCGCTTGCGGCCGCGGTCGGAAGCGGCCAGGCACAGCATCAGATGCAGGTCCGCCTCCTCGAGGGCGGCCGACGCCCCCACGATGACCTGGGCGAAGAAGGGATCGGCGAAGATCGACGGATCCTCTCCGGAGACGACCAGGGCGGCCGCTCCCGTCTGCCGGGTGGCCAGGGCGCGGGCGGTCGGGTTGGGGACGTAACCGAGTTGCCGGACGGCCCGTTCGACGGCTTCACGTTTGGCGCGGCTGACGTGCGGAGCGTTGTTGAGGGCGCGGGAGGCCACGGAGCGGGAAACGCCGGCGCGTTCGGCCACCTCGTCGAGCGTCGGCTGCCGACGCGGCGCATCTTCTGCCATGAGCCGGGAGTCTCTCACAGGTCAGCGGCGCACGGTGCGGTCGGCTGGGAGCGCTTCCAGCCGCCGTTCTCGCGGGCCCCCATTTGCGGTCGAGGTCAAGTCATGCGCCGACTATTGACAGCTTGATCAGCCCACCCCACGATTGGGACCGCTTCCAATGGGAGCGCTCCCAATGCACTCGAGTCCCGCTCAGGAAATCGAGGTACAGCCATGCGCCGCAGCATGCGAATACTGGTGGCAGCCCTCTTCGCCCTGCCGTCCGCGCTCGCCCTCGCACCATCCGCCCACGCGGCCGACCCGACCACCATGACCAGCGGGTTCTATGTCGACCCGGACTCCAGCGCCAAGCGGTGGGTGGCCGCCAATCCCGGCGACGGCCGGGCGGCCGCGATCAACGCCTCCGTCGCCAACACCCCGATGGCCCGGTGGTTCGGCTCTTGGAGCGGCAGCATCGGCACGGCCACGGGGGCGTACGTCGGAGCGGCGGACTACTCCGACAAGCTGCCCGTCCTCGTCGCCTACAACATCTACAACCGTGACTACTGCGGCGGGCACTCAGCGGGCGGGGCCGCCTCACCGTCCGCCTACGCGAACTGGATCGCCCAGTTCGCCGGCGGGATCGCAGGCCGCCCGGCGGTCGTCATCCTCGAACCGGACTCCCTCGGGGACTACGGCTGTATGACCCAGGCTCAGATCGACGAACGAGAGGCGATGCTCACCAACGCCCTCGCCCAGTTCAGCCGCCAGGCCCCCAACACGTGGGTCTACATGGACGCCGGCAACCCGGGTTGGGTCAGTCCGGCGACCATGGCCCAGCGCCTGCACGAAGCCGGCCTCCGTCAGGCCCACGGCTTCTCGCTCAACGTCTCCAACTACTTCACGACCGCCGAGAACACCGCCTTCGGCAACGCCGTCAACAGCGAGCTCAGTGCCCGCTACGGCTACACCAAGCCCTTCGTCGTCGACACCAGCCGCAACGGCAACGGCTCCAACGGCCAGTGGTGCAACCCCGCGGGCCGCCGCATCGGCACCCCCACCCGGACGGGCGGAGGCGCCGAGATGCTGCTGTGGATCAAAACCCCTGGCGAGTCCGACGGCAACTGCGGCGTCGGAGCCGGCTCCACGGCCGGACAGTTCCTCCCCGAGGTCGCCTACAAGATGATCTACGGCTACTGATCCGGGACTCCCGCCGCCCGCGCAGGCGGATCGGCGTTCCGCCCGGCCGGCGGGCATCCGCCTCCACCACCTCATCGACCAGGAAGCAACCATGAATCCACGCAGCCTTCGGCGCCGCGCGGCCGTCGTCGTCGCGGCCCTCACCGCAGGCACCGCTCTGACCGCGACGCAGGCACAGGCCACACCCACGCAGGACGTGATCACCCCGGCCACGAAGTTCTACGTCGACCCGCACAGCAAGGCCGCGCAGCAGGCCTTCGCGGACCTCGCAAACGGCGACACCGAGAACGCCGTGAACATGGCCAAGCTCGCCAGCTGGCCGCAGGCCGAATGGTTCACGGAGGGCACGCCCGAGGAGGTGCGCGGCAAGGCCGGTAAGCTCGTCCACCGTGCCCGCGCCGTGGGCCGGACCCCGGTCCTGGTCGCCTACAACGTCCCGGGCCGGGACTGCACGCAGTACTCCAGTGGCGGAGCCGCATCCTCCGCCGCCTACCGGCAATGGATCGATGCCTTCGCCGCGGGCATCGGCACCAGCAAGGCGGTGGTCGTCGTCGAACCCGACGGCACGGCCCTCCTCCCCAAGGACTGCGGACCCACCACCGATCCGACGGGCGAACTCACCGCCGCCCGCCTCGCCGACCTCGCCTACGCCGTGAAGACCCTGAAGGCCAAGCCGCGCACCGCGGTCTACCTGGACGCGGGGAACGTCCAATGGCGGCCCGTCGGTGAGATGGCCCAGCGGCTGCTGGACGCCGGGGTCCGCCACAGTGACGGCTTCGCCCTGAACGTGTCCAACACCCACCCCACCGACCACAACACCAGATACGGCACCTGGATCGCCAAGTGCATGTGGTTCGCCACCGAAGGACCCGAGGAGGCGCGCGGCCACGCCGAGCGGTGCGCCGACCAGTACTACTCGGCGGCCGCCCCCAACGACGGCACCCCCGGCAACGCGGTCTCTTCCACCGATCCCGCCACCTGGCGGTGGACCGACGCCTGGTACGACCAGAACGTGGGCACCCCGCCGGCCGAGCGGTTGCAGCACTTTGTGATCGACACCAGCCGCAACGGTCTGGGCGCCTGGACCCCGGAGCCGGGCAAGTACACCGGGGACCCGGAGGCCTGGTGCAACGCACCCGGCCGCGGTCTCGGCCCGCGCCCCACCGCCGACACCGGCGTACCCCTCGTCGACGCCTACCTGTGGATCAAGATCCCCGGTGAGTCCGACGGCAGCTGCACGCGCAGCACCGGCGGCACCATCGACCCCGAGTACGGCATCGTCGACCCGCCCGCCGGTACCTGGTGGCCCGACCAGGCCCACACCCTGGCCCGCAAAGCGGCACCGCGCCTGACCTTCAACCGCTGAGCGGTCGAGGCTGCGAGTCGTCCGCCGGCTTCCCGGAGAAGAACTCGTGCCCGAGGAAGGACATGTCGTACGCGTGCCCCGAGAGAACGCCTCACGAGTGAATCCACTCCCAACTGCCGCGACACCTGAACCTCGAACCAAACAACCTCGCCGGGACAAAACGCTCTTTCACTACCACCGACACCAAACCGAGAGATCGCACCTTGATTCCTCACGCCTCGTCAAAAACCTTGAGCAGGCGCTCGTACGCCGGCTTCGGCCGCAGGGCCGCGTCCCACGGCAGGGAATCGGCCGTGCGCGGAGGATAGATCTTGGTGTCGGCGGTGGAACCGTACCGGTCGGTGAATCCCCATGTGGAGAACGATGTGCAGTTCGGCTCCTCCAGGCAGACCCGCAGCTTGCCCGCCATCTCATCAGCCTGGGTCTGCCGCCCGTCCTCCTCGTCCTCACCTATGGGGACGTCCATCTCCGACACCCGCGCCTGAACCCCGAGCTCCGCCAGATCCCGCACATGGCTGCGGAAGGTCTCCGGGTCGATGCGGTCGCCGGGTGCGTACTCATGGTTCTGGAAACCCACGCCGTCGATCGGTACACCGCGTTCCTTGAGCCGCTTGACCAGATCGTAAAGGGCGTCCCACCGCTCGCCTTCCTCCTCGACCCCGTACTCGTTGAGGAACAGCCGTGCCTTCGGATCGGCCCGGTGGGCGGCCCTGAACGCCTCGTCGATGTACTCCTCGCCCATGGCCTCGAACCACGGGCTCTGCTCGGAGCGCAGACCGAGATCCCCGTTGGTGTAGCTCTTCTCGTCGTCGGACATGGGCTCGTTGACCACATCCCATTCCGCGACCTTTCCCTTGAAGTGCCCGGCGACCCTGGCGATGTGCCGGAGCATGGTCCGGCGCACCGCCTCGGGGTCGTCGTTCTCCCGCATCCAGTCGGGCAGAGCCTCGTGCCAGACGAGGGTGTGCGCGTGCACCTTCATGTCGTTTGCGCGGGCGAAGCGTACGAGCAGGTCCGCGTCGCGGAAGTCGTAGACGCCCCGGCGTGGGTGGAGGAACTGTGGCTTGAACGCGTTCTCCGGAGTGAGCATGGAGAACTGGCTCCCCGCGAGCGCCCGGTAGCGTGAGTCGGTGAGCAGCGGGTTCTCGGCCAGGGCGGTGCCGACGTCGAACGGCCGCCCCACGTCTGCGGCCCGCGCACGCAGCGAGTTGTCGGACTGCTCCTGGTGTAGCTGCGGCGCCTTGATCACGCGGAGCGAGTCACCGCTCTCTGCCCGCGCGATCAGCTGCGTCAGACGCCATCCCTCGCGGCGCTCGTGTTCGCCCGCGTCCGCCTCCAGACCGAACCAGACAGTGCCCTCGGCGAACACCCCCGGGTCCTGCACGGTTCCCAGCTGCCGCCCGTCGGCTGCCACGCGGAAGGTGTCACCGATGCTCGACACGGCGAGCGTCACCGTCCCGGAGCAGCCGCAGTCGAAATCCTCGGAGGTGGCCGGCTCATCACCCTCGCCGTCCCATATCTGTACCTTCACTCGTCCGTCAGCGGTCACGCCGACGCGGAGTGAGGGCCGCTCCTGGCGCCACTCGTCGTAGATGACCGGTACCCGTCCGTACAGCCGCAGCCATGAGTCGCCGTCATCGTCACCCACACCGGACATGCGCGCGGTGACGGTGAAGTCGCCATCGGACTCAAGATGCGGGCCGGCCAGGTTCAGCGGGGGGTTGGGCTGAGCGCCGGAGGAGTCCTGCTCCACGATGCGCCGATCCAATGCGCTGACCCGCAGGATGTCGTTCCGCGCGGTGATGCCCGGCATCTGCGTCCAGTCGTTGTTCCGCAGCAGGTCTTCGTCGTTTCCGCCGCCCGCGCCTTCGCCCTGCCCCGTACACCCGGCCGCCACCGCCATGACGAGCACCACGGCGGTCAGTCGCTGCCACGTCCCCCCACCAAGGTCCACGGTCCCCTCCCACACTCTTGTCCGAGACGGGATCGACGTCTCGAAACCGGCCCACAGTTCATCACACAGGAGGTACGGCGGCCTTGTGTGGCAGGTCTCAGCTCGGTGGCGGAGCGGGCCCGGATCGTTGCGGCCTGCGCGGAAGGATCAAACACGCGTGTGCCGGCGGACTTCAGGGTATCCACGGAGACGGTACGCACGTAGCGCTCACGGTTCGCTGACCGGCGGATGGTGGGACTGGCGGACGAGCCGCGGCCGGGCCGCCACAAGTCAGAACCGGTACTCAGCGAGGCTGAGCGTACGGAGTTGACGCGCTGGTCGTGACAGGCGATGACGACCGGGCCGGGATCGGCGCCGGGGCTGTTGGTGTTGCCTCCCCGTGTGCCTTCCCCCGCCGCACACAGGGGCCTTGACCGCTGATCGTGGACACACGAGACACTGGATCTTGAGGATCTGAGAACGGACATCTCATGGTCATGAAGAACTATCCGCCGCAGTTCAAGGCAGACGCGGTCGCGCTGTACCAGTCGCGGCCCGGAGCGACGATCAGTGAGAACGCCGCGCTGCGCAAAAAGATCCGCGAGCTGGAAGCCGACGGTACGGCAGGTGACCGGCTGGCTCACCCGCCACCCCGCCGCACTGAGCGAGGAAGACCGGGCCGGCCTGAAGGAGGTCCTGGCCCGCTGTCCCGAACTGGACACGGCAGCCGGACACGTCCGCGATCTCGGCGAGACGCTCACTGACCACCTCGGCGTCACGCTCCCTGCCTGGATCGACGCAGTCGACGCCAGTCGGCTGCCCGGTCTCGCCGGCTTCGCAGTCCATCCGCTCCGAGACCTCGACGCCGTGACCGCCGGCCTCACCCTGGACTGGAGGCGAGGCAGCATTGAAGGCGCCGTGAACCGCATCAAGCACCCCGACACCACCCAAGATCTGCGCCAGAACCGAGAATCTTGCTGCGGCGGGCGTGTGGATCGAGGCCCAGGTAGGTGCCAACCGTGGCAGGATGGCCTCATGTTGATCCGAAAGGGCGATGCCGCGTAGGCGTCCCAAGGCCGTCCGCGCAGAGCGGTGCCGGCCAAGATGGCAGTGTCCGGTCCTGAAGGTCCACGGTGTCTCCGCGCGGACTCGTGCAGCGATCCGCCGGGTCGAAGACCAAGAGATGTGGCCCAACGCGGTCGCTGACGCGCTCTCTCTTGTCGAGTCGGTTTTCAAGCAGCCTGGCCGGTACCTGGACGTTTCCGCGTTCTGCTCACCCGGGATAAACGATGCCCGTGATGACCTGGAGTGGGCGATGCGACAGCTCCCTCTGGGAGCCAAACGGGACTTGGGCCGACTGATTACGCGCATCGATGAGCAACTCGAGCGCCGTACTTTGCCTGACCCCAACTACATCGAGTCGGCGACGTTCGGCTGGTGGTGGGCCAGAATGCGTGAACGCTGACGGGCCTGGAGCTCATGTACCTCCCTTCGAATCGAACGACACCGTCACCCTGTGGGACGGCTCCCCAAAATCTGTGCCAGGACGGGGATTTGACAGCGCTGAGGTCCTTGCCAGAGCGGCATCGGGGTGCTGGGGGTCAAAGAAGTCATTCCACGCCGTCGAGGAGTGGTGCGGTCCACGCCACCTTTCCAAGCGGCTGTCGGCACGTCGTCACCGATGACTTTCGGCGGTCCCGACGGTCTCCATGCTCTGAGGACGAAGCGAGGAGTGCGAAAGATGAGCAAGTTCGTCTTGATTCCTGGGGCTGGCGGCGCGGCCTGGCACTGGCATCGTGTGGTGCCCGAGTTGCAGGCCGGCGGACACGACGCAGTCGCTGTCGATCTGCCCGGCGCCGACGAGTGCGTCGGGTTGCCCGAATACGCCGAGGCGGTGGTTTCCTCGATCGGCAAC
>NZ_JBEYRP010000050.1:0-28197 GCF_040704085.1 Streptomyces sp. NPDC047841 | reverse complement strand
AGCCACCTGCCCAGCGGAGCGACACCGAAGCCGGTCTGGCTGTGGTGGTCAGGCACCGACGCCACCGCGGCGGACGCCGACCGTCTCTGGCAGGCATACCTGCGGCGCTTCGACATCGAGCACACCTTCCGCCTGTTCAAGCAGACCCTCGGCTGGACCTCCTCCCGCGTCCGCCGCGACTTCCGGCACATCCGCCCACAGACCGCCTGCCCGGCCGGAGCACCAAAACCCACCCGCCCCGGCCCCGGGCGACCAGCGGGCCGAAAGAACACCCGTCCCGCACCCCGCCACGACGTGCACACACCCAAGAAGACACAGCCAGTAGAACGACAAAAGAGAGCAACCAGCAGGTGGTGCGATCACTGTCCAGCGGGCCCGGAAGAACGCGGCGAGGACTGCCAGGACGAGTACGACGACCAGCAGCACCCGTAACCGTCCGATGTGGGCGAGGTCGGCGGCGTCGATCCGTGCTCGCTCGCCTTGCGCTGCCCATACCTTCGCGCCAAGATCGTCAACTGATCGTCGTGCCGTGACGGGAGGGCGGTCCCGTCCGTCGGCTGGTGCTGCTGACGAACCCCGTCGGTACGCCGGACAGTGCCCGGGGGCCGCCTTGAGTTCGCGGCCCTCGGGCTGTGTCAGGCGGGCGGATCAGCAGGGACCGAGGTCCTGCCAGACGCCCCACTCACCGGTGGTGCCGGGTTCCTCGCCCGTGGTCCACCACTTGGCCTTCCAGTTGTGGCCCTTGTACGAGACCTGCTGGCCGCCGGTGTACACCTTGTCCTTGGCCCAAGGCGCGGCGGTGCACTGGTTGCCGGAGCCGCCGGTGATGGTCAGGGAATAGGTGGCCGAGTGGCTGCCCGAGGTGCCCGCGCCGGTCACGGTCACGGTGTAGGTACCGGAGGCCGCAGCCGAGGTGGTGGCCAGGGTGAGGGTGGAGGTGCCGCCCGCGGTGACCGACGTCGGGCTGAGGGAGGCGGTCACGCCCGCCGGGGCCCCGCTGACGGTCAGCTTCACGCTCTGGGCGTTCCCCGTGGTCACGGCGGTCTTCACGGTGGCCGTAGCGGACTGGCCGGCCGTCACGGAGCCGGAGGACGGACTGAGCGCGACGGAGAAGTCGTTCGATGGCGTGGTGGAACCGCCACCGGTGAACGGCGCGAAGATGTGCGTGAAGTCCCACGTGTTCTGCTGGATGCCGGAGCAGTTGTCGGCGGCGGCACCACCCGCGCAGCTGCCGTTGTCCCGCTGCAGCGCCCAGAAGGACAGGGTGTTGATGCCCTTGGCGACCGCCCAGTCGTACACGGTGCGGGCGTTGTCCAGGGTGAAGGTCTCCGCCTTGCCGAAGTCGTCGACGCCCGGCATTTCCGTGACGCCGACCATGTTCCACAGCTGGGTCGAGGTCTTGCCCGGGTACAGCTGCGCGAGCAGGTCGTACAGGCCTTGGGCGGCGGTCTGGGTGTCCTTCGCCATGTCGTGGGCCTGGTTGTCGTAGTAGTCGAACGTCATCAGGTTGACGACGTCGACCCGGGTGCCGTTGGCGACCGCGTTGCGCAGCAGCGCCTCGCCGGTGTCCCCGAGGCCGTGCGTGGTGGTCGGCAGGGTGTAGGAGATCTCCACCTTGCGCCCGTTCGCCGCGGCCCAGTCCTCGACCAGCTTGATGGCCTTGTTGCGGCGGTCGATGGCGGCGGTGTTGTCGAGCGAGTCGACCTCGATGTCCATGTCGAGCCGCGAGATGTCGTAGGTCGTGATGACCTTCTCGTACGCGGCGGCGATCTGCTGTACGTCGGTGCAGCTGTCGGCGATCTCGGTGCCGGTGGTGTCGGCTGTGTACCCCCCGAACGAGGGGATGACGTCGCCGCCGTTGTTCTGGATCGTCTTGATGTCGGCACCGAACGTCGAGGCGGCGACCGGCATGCTCGTGTCGCCGTTCCAATACGGCGTGCAGGAGCCCTTCGAGGCGGTCTGCAGGAACGCCATCGTCAGGTGCTTGGCGCCCGACTGGGCGGACAGGGCGGCGGGGCTCTCGCCGGTCCACGCCTCGAAGTAGGGGGCGAAGACGTGGTTCGGCAGGGGCGTCGCGGCCTGGGCGGTGCCGGTTCCCGTGAGGGCGAGGCCCGTCGCGGCCGCCAGGGTGGCGGCCGCGGTGAGGGCTGCGCGGAAGGAGCGCACGAGTCTCATGTCAGTCCCGGTGTGTGGAAGGGGTGGCCGATGTCCCTGTGGGGACAGGGAGTTGCCGACTACTGGGATAGCGCTCGCCGGAATGCCGGGTCAATGGTCTGGACCAAAAAGGGACTAGACCAATCCGCGGCCGCCCGACGCCCCGCCCCTGACCAGGGCACCCCGCGGCGGACTGGACCACGCTCGAACTTCCGGCGCGGGGCGGCTCCCCATTGCGAGGGCCCTTGGCCTGACGGGGCGTAAGGTTTTTGGCCCACGGATGAGTGACGCTGCTCACGAGTCGTCTAAAACGGTGCGCCAAGGGCGTCGTCGCCTGTGGTCAGGTCAAGTACGACCCCTGGAGCGTCGAGGGACCGAAGGGGCTGCAGAGCTGCAGCGGCGGACACGCGGAGTACGCCGAACTCGACGACGACAGCAGGGGCTGGAAGGTCACTCCGGTCGGCACGACGGCGACGTTGACCTGGCACGACACGGCCCGGCACGCCACCACGAACTGGCAGTACTTCATCAATGGCCAGAAGGTCGCCGAGTCCGACAGCCACAACCGGCAGCCTGCCGCGGACGTCAGCCGGCAGGTGAGCTTCGGTGGCTTCACGTGCCGCCAGAAGGTGTCCGCCGTCTGGAACATCGCCGACACCGCCAACGCGTTCGACTCCTGCGTCGACGTCGACATCGGAGGCACCGACGGCGGGGGCAACGGTGGTGGCGGCGGCACCGGCGGCGGGAGTACCTGCACCGCGCCGGCCTGGGACCTGGGCCCCGGCCCGGGTCTACGACGGCGGCGACACCGTGTCCTACGGCGGCCACAACTGGCGCGCCAAATGGTGAGGTCACGGGCGACAAGCCGGGAACCACCGGCACGTGGGTGTCCGGGAGGACCCGGGCGCCTGCTAAAAGATGTCCCGCAACCGCAGGTCGTATCCGCCAGGGGACCGCTTGCGACAGTCAGCCGAAGAGGAGATCAACGCCTCTGCCCAGGCAGTACTCCCCACTCTCATGACTGAGACGGCCCTCGAGGAGGACCCCGATGGGTGGCAGAATCGGCGCGTGATCACTCGGCTCGGTCGAGTGGCACCCTCAGAGGGCCTGACGGACGGAATGAGAGTTGAGTCGTGCGTTGATCCGCGTCGCGCCAGGAGCCACCGGATTCTGAGGGCACGGCGATGCCGCGTTGCCTCAGGTGGACGTAGTGGCCCTTGAAACCGCCTGCCATGCTGTGGCCCGATCGATTCAGGGCATGGTCGCCGAAGTGGCGCTGGCCGGCGTCACGCCGAACTTCGCCCCGGGCAGCGTCCTGTGCCACTTGTTGCCTTCGCGGCGAGTCCGCCGCAGGCAGGTGTGCCCCCGTCAACTGCTCCCTTGTGTATGCGGGTTTCCCCGGCCGCAGGTCAGGGCAGTACTGTCGGCGCCAGGCGGGGGGAGGTGTCTGTGCGGGAGACCATCGGGCGGCACGGCAGCGCGGCGTACGCCGTCCTGGTTGTCGCCCTGCTCGGCGCGTGGCTTCCCCTCACCAGCCTGACCGCGATGGCCCTGTTCGTCCTTGGCTACGACAAGGGCTACCAGGACGACGGCGACTACGGGTTCTCCGATGTGCTGGACCTGGTCGGCGTCCTGCTGATCGCGCTGGTCATCGCCTACGCCCGCGCCCGCTCTCGTACTCCGCAACCCACCGAACCGGTCAGGCCCGGGGCCACGAGGCCCGCGCCGGTACGAGCGGGGAAGGGCAGCTCGGTGCGCATCCAGGCATGCCTGGTGGTGGCCGAGTGCCTGGGCGGCGCTCTCCTCACGGCGGCGACCGGCGCCGACCTCATTTCCAGCGCACTGACCGGTGCCGGCGTGTCGCTGCTGGTCACGGGATTGCTCCTCGGCACCTGGATCCGCGCCCTGCCCCGCCCCGCTGCGGCACCGCCACGCAGGGGCACCGGATGGGGTCCGGTGCGCCCGCCGCGAAGGGGCACGGGTTACGGATCCGTACGTCAGCCACGTGGGCCCGCGTCCACGCCGCGCCGAGGTCCGGAGTCGGTACCACCGGATCCCGGCATGTTCCGCGGACGTCCTCCCGCGCCGGGCCACGTCTGGTTCGCCGAGCTTCCTTTCGACGACGGCACCGGCTCGAAGGACAGGCCATGTCTGGTAGTGCGCACCTTCCGCCATCACGCCCAGGTGCTCAAGGTCACCAGTGCGGACAAGAGCGGCCGCCCCGGCTATGTCCGGATGCCCGTGGCCTCCTGGGACCCGACCGCCGTACAGGACAGCTGGCTTGAGCCGGCCCTGCTGCGCGAACTGCCCTACGAGGCGTTCCGGCGGCTCGCCGGGCCGTGCGACACCGACGTCTGGGAGCAGGTGAAACGCCGCCACGGCGTTCGCTGAGCGCAGCGCACTCGGCGGAGGCCTCCTGCGCCGCATCACCTCAGGTGGTACTCAATCATCGGGCCGCAGTCCCTGCGGCCTGCCTTCGAAGAGGGAGAAGTTGAACGTGCTTGCGCGTACGAGCGTTCTCGACCGGCTCGTACACGCCAGCGCCTCGGCCGACAGCGCAATCCCGGCGGGCGCCTGGCGTGACGACGAAGCGCTTCACCCAGCCGTTCGATGCCCCGGCATAGACCGCTCCACCATCAAGCTGACCACGCGGCAGCACCTGAGTTTCGGTTCAAGATGCCGCGTTCTGCCGTCCGGCGACTGCTTCCTCATCGTGGCGGGCCGCGCGGTTCCTCACGCCCCTCGGGGCACTCTCCCGGCACGCTTGCGCATACGCCCGTACCAGTGGCCGGTGCCGGTCCTGTCTCCGCCAGGCCAGCGCGTAACAACTGGGTCGCAGGCCGCGGACGGGGCGGGTGGTGACTCCGCCCAGGGTGATCAGGGGCGCGTTGCCCTCGGCCACCAAGCAGATGCCGAGGCCCGCGACCAGGGCCTCGTACGTCTCCTCGGCGCCGGATATCTCCGCGCCGATCCGCGGTGGGCGGCCGGCGCGGGCGTCCAGGGCGAGCCAGTGGTCCCGCAGCCGGCCCGCGCTCTTGGGGAGGGCAAGGAACGGCTCGTCCCGAAGGGCGGCGAAATCGACCTCGGTGTGGGCGGCGAGCGGATGCGACTCGGGCAGGGCCACCAACCGGGGTTCCTCGGCGACCACCGTCCAGCCGTAGCGTTCCTCGTCGGGCAGCGGCAGCCAGACGAAGGCGACGTCAGCCGTCCAGTCCGCCAGGCCGGCCGTCGGATCGTCCCAGCTCATCTGGCGCAGCCGGACCGTGACCTGGGGATGCTCGGCGGTGAACCGGGAACGGACGGCCGGCAGCAGCCCGCCCCGCCCCGGGCTCGTGCTCATGCCCACCACGAGCGTACTGCGCTGGGCCGCCTCGGCCGCCTCCACGGCCGCCGCCCCCGCGTCCCAGGCGGCCAGCACCTGGCGGGCATGCGGCAACAGCGCCTCACCGGCAGCCGTGAGCGCGACGCGGTGCTGGTCGCGCCGGAACAGGTCCACTCCCAGCTGCCGCTCCAGCGCCCGGATCTGCTTGCTCAGCGCGGGCTGTGAGACGTACAGCCGCTCCGCGGCGCGCGTGAAGTGCAGCTCCTCGGCGACCGCGACGAAGTAGCGCAGGTCCCGGGCGTGGACGTCCTTCACCATGTCCGATGGTTATCACCAAGGGTCTTGGACTGGCAACGGCATGTCGCAGCAGTCTTGTTCGTGTCCGACACGGAGACGACGACGGTGCGGGGAGTGCTGATGAACAAAGTGTGGCTGGTGACCGGGGCGAGCAGCGGGTTCGGGCGGGCGATCACCGAGGCGGCCGTGGCCGACGGCGATGTGGTGGTCGGCGCGGCCCGGCGTCCACAGGCCCTGGAGGACCTGGTGGCCGCCCACCCCGACCAGGTGGAGGCGCTGCGTCTCGACGTCACCGAACCGGCCTCGATCGAGGAGGCCGTGCGGGATGTCGTTACCCGGCACGGGCGGATCGACGTGCTGGTCAACAACGCGGGGCGCACCCACGTCGGCGCTGTCGAGGAGACGACCGACGACGAGCTGCGCGGCCTGTTCGACCTGCACTTCTTCGGTCCGGCCGCCCTGGTGCGGGCGGTGCTGCCACACATGCGGGGGCGACGCTGCGGTGCGATCGTGCAGATGAGCAGCATGGGCGGGCAGATGTCCTTCGCGGGCTTCGGCGCCTACAGCGCGACCAAGTTCGCCCTGGAGGGCCTGTCCGAGGCGCTCGCGGACGAGGTGCGGGAGTACGGCATCAAGGTGCTGGTCGTCGAGCCCGGGGCCTTCCGGACCTCGTTGTTCGAGGGCGAACGGGCCGGGGCCAGCTCCGACACCGGGGCGTACGTCAAGGTCGCCGAGACCCGCGGCCTGGTCGCCGGCGGGCACGGCACCCAGCCCGGTGATCCCGCGAAGGCGGCTGCCCTCATCCTGGCCGCGCTGGGGGCCGAGCGTACCCCCCTGCGGCTGCCGCTCGGCGAGGACGGGGTAAGCGCGGTCCTGGCCCACCTCGACCAGGTCCGCGAGGACGTCACCGCGTGGGAGGAACGGACCCGGCTGACCGGTTTTGATGCTTGAACTGGCCCTGTTCAGAGGTCGGTGACCTGCCTGGTCGGCCGTCCGGGGAGATCGCGGGCGGCTTCGTGTCGGGCTCAGGCGGCGAAGTGGCGCGCCCTGGGTTTGGAAGCCGTCGAGCCGTGCACCACCAGCTCCGGCATGAACACGAACTCACTGTGCGGCGCGGGGGTCCCCAGTACCGACGGTCACCACAAGGGCGACGGCGGCGAGTGCCCGACCGTGCCCGGCCGTCCCGGGGAGCCCGTGCGGGCTCCCCGGGACGGCCGTCACCGCCTGGACCGGGTCGGACAGGCGAGCAGTACAGGCCTGCGGCCTGCAGCGATCGCGCTACCGCGGGCTGCGGAAGACGAGCTTCCAGCACCAGCTCACCGGTGCCGCGGTCAACCTCGTCCGCATCGGCGCCTGGCTCAACGGCAGACCCGCGCCCGAACCCGCACGAGCCTCTTGGCAGCACTTCGCCCCGCCGCATGGCGACGGGGCGAAACCACCAGATTCGAATGGGCCAACAGCGTCTCGGGGTGGGGCCGGGCGTCCGGGGGCAGGTGGACGGCCGGTCAAGGAGTGAGGCGTGGTCAGGGGATGAGGATGCGAGCCGGGGGCGGGGTGGAGGCGGTGGGGGGCTGGTGACTGGTGGGGCGGAAGGGCCACCAGAGGGTGCGACCCAGGAGGGTGGCCAGGGCCGGGACCACGGCGAGCGAGAGGACGACGGCGGAGAGGAGGATGCCGAGCGTCAGCGCGAAGGCGATCTGTGCGCTGCCGGGGGTGGTGGCGAGGGTGGCGAAGGAGCCGGCCAGGACCAGGCCGGCGGTGGCGACGGCGGGCGTGGTGTGGCGGACGGCGCGGGCCACGGCGGCGCGGGCCGTGCCGGGGTGGTGCATCTCCTCGCGGATCCGGTCGGTGATGAGGATGTTGTAGTCGGTGCCCAGCGCGACGACGAACAGGAACAGCACCAGCGGAAGGGTGAAGCTGACGCCGGGCTCGTCCAGCACGTGCTGGAACAGCAGGGTGGAGGCGCCGAGGGTGGCGGCGAAGCCGAGCCCGACGGACAGCATCAGGACCGCCGGGGCGAGCAGGCTGCGCAGGAGCAGCAGCAGGATCAGGGCGATCAGGGCGGCGGCGACCGGGAAGACGATCGTCAGGTCGCGGTCCACGGCTACGGAGATGTCGGCGAAGATGGCCGCCGTGCCGCCGACATGGGCGCTCGTCCCGGCGGGCGTGTGGGCGGCGACGGCGGCGCGGACGGGGCCGGAGGCCAGGTCGCGGGCCCGTGCGCTCTGCGGGTCGGCGGTGAGGAAGAGGTCGATCCGGGCGGCGTGGTGGTTCTTGTTCAGGACGGTGCCGCCGACCTGGCCGACGCCCTCGGTCTTGGCGAGGGCGCGGGAGAGGCCGTCGAGCCGGGCGGGGTCGAGGGTGCCGCCGTCCGCGGCGGTGACGTAGACGGTGGTCGGGTCGGACACGCCGGCCGGCAGGGCGCGTGCGATCTCCTTGGCGGTGGCCGCGGCCGCCGTCCCGGAGTCGCCGCCCTGGCCGTAGTCCATCCGTATCCCGGTCATGCCGGCGGCGAGGGCGCCGAGCAGCGCGACGGAGCAGAGCAGCAGGACCGTCGGACGACGGGCGACGAAGGCGCCGTAGCGGGCGGCCGCGCCCGCCCGCGGCTCCCGGTCCAGGCTGCGGGAGGGCCAGAACACCTTGCGGCCGCAGGCGGCGAGCAGGGCCGGCATCAGGGTGAGGCTGCCCAGCAGCATGATCAGGACGGCGACGGCGATCGCCGGGCCGAGCGAGCGGAACTGCCCGAAGCTCGCCACGCCCAGGGTGGCGAAGGCGGCCACGATGGTCAGCGCGGCCGAGGTGATCGCGGTGCCGACCCGTCCGGACACCTCGGCGGCCGCCTCGCGGGCGGGCTGGCCGGGCCGGGCGCGCAGGTGCTCGCGGAACCGGAAGAGCAGGAACAGCAGGTAGTCGACGCCGATGCCGAGCAGCACCACGGAGATCAGGCCCGGGGTGGAGACGTCCAGTCGCAGGCCGGTGAGCGTCGCGGCGCCGGCCACGGCTCCGGCGGCCACGGCGCCGATCAGGGTGACGGCGAGCAGCGGCAGCACGGCCGCGAGCACGCTGCGGAACACCAGCACGTTGAGCAGGACGATCAGCACGGTGACCAGGCTGCTGCCGATCAGCGCGGCGACCCGGTTGTCGTCCGCGCTGTCGGCGGCCTCGGCCAGTCCGCCGGTGAACCCGGTGCGCATCCCGGCGGCGTTGAACTTCGCGCGGGCGGAGTCCCGGAAGGTCCGGTAGACCTCTTGGACGCCCTCGTCCACGGCGCTGCCGGTCAGTTCGACGGAGAGCAGCTCGAAGCTCCGGTCGGGCGCCGTCGTCGCCGGGGCGATCCGGGGGGTCTGCGAGCGGTCGGGCTTGAGGAACGCCGGCTCGTCCTGCTCCCTCGGCATGGTGACCCGGCGCTTGCCGAGTTCCGCCGCCTCGGCCTCGATCCGCCGCTGGTCGCCGTCGGTGAGCGCCTTGCCGTCGCTCCGGGCGACCAGCACCGTGACCGTGGTGGCGTCGGGCTTCACCCCGAACTCCTCCTCGGCGATCCGCAGGGCGGCGGCCGAGTCGTAGCTCTTCGGCAGGAAGTCACCGGTCTGGGACTGGGTGACCCGGCCGAGCAGCATCGGGCTCAGCGCGCCCAGCGCCAGTCCCAGCACCGCCCAGAGGGCGATGACCTTCCAGGCGTGTCTGGTGGAGAATCCGGTCAGTGCGCGGATCACGGTGCCCTCCGGCTGATGGACGCGAACGTCGGCCTTGTCGCCGGGGGTTCCCGGCAGGCTTACAGACCATCAGGCGAAGGGGGTGCCGAGCGTCCGGACAGCGGACGATCCGGACCGGGGCCCCCGGTCCCCCCGGCGGGCCGGAACCGGGACCGTGCTCCTGGTCCGCCCGCCCGCCCTCGGCCGGAGGGACCATCCGGCGCCGGGCGGGCCGGTGCCAGAATGAGGCGTCAACGCTGGTCGACCGGGAGGACGAGGATGGACGGGCGTCAACACCCCGGCGCGGCCGTGGACGAGGTTCCGCAGAACCGCACGGATGGCCTGCCGTGGACCCAGGCGGACGCGCTGATGGCCGTCGGAACCGGCTCGCTGGACCTGCTCGCCCACCTGCTCGTCGGCGAGGTGGAGGGCACCCCCGGCGTCGGCGTGCCGGGCTTCGTCCTGCTCGTGCTGTCGGGCGTGCCGCTGCTCGCCCGGCGCCGCCACCCGGTGCAGGCGCTCGCCGCCGTCCTGGTGCTCCAGTCCGCGATCGACCTGTCGACCCCGATGGGCACCCACTTCGGCGCCGTCCTGATGGTGGCGGTGTACTCGGTCGCCCGGAACCGCGCCTGGCCGGTCACCGCAGGCGCCGCCGCGGCTACGGCGCTGGTGACGATGCTGAGCCAGAGTGCCTTCCCGGTGCCTTCCGCGGAGGCGGGCATCGCGGCCGTCGCCTCCACCGCGCTCGTGGCCGGCAGCGGCCTCACGGCCGCCCGCTGGCAGCGCCAGGTGGACGCCAACCGCAGGCTGCTGGCCGACCGCGCGGTGGCCGAGGAGCGCCGCCGCATCGCCCGGGAGTTGCACGACATCGTGGCCCACCACATCACCACCATGCAGCTGATGGCCGGTGGCGCCCGCGCCAACCTCGCCCATCCGGAGGTGGTGCGGGAAGCCCTGGTCACCCTGGAGTCCTCCGGGCGGCTGGCCCTGCGCGAGATGCGCCAGCTGCTGGACGTCCTGCGGGCTGGTGACGAACCGGACGCCGCCCCGGCCTCGCCCCAGCCCGGGGCCGACGACCTCGGCCGGTTGGTGGACGAGTCCCGCCGGGCCGGGCTGCCGACCGTGTTCAGCGTGCGCGGGCCGCGTCGGCCGCTGCCGCCGACCGTCGGCCTGACGGTGTTCCGGATCGTCCAGGAGGGCCTGACCAACGCGCGCAAGTACGCGGGGCCGGCCAGTGCGTCCGTCGTGCTGGCCTACCGCGCGGACGGGATCACCGTCGAGGTGCGCGACGACGGCCGGGGCGTGCCGTCCCAGGACGCGAGGCACGAACCGGTGCGGAGCGGGTACGGCCTGATCGGCATGCGCGAGCGGGTCGCCCTGCACGGTGGCACCCTGGAGGCGGGACCGCGGCCGGAGGGCGGCTTCGCCGTGGTGGCCGACCTGCCGCTGGCGGCGGAGGAGACGGCCGAGGCAGCCGTCCAGAGCGGGGAGCCCACCGAGCGCGTCGGCGGCGGGCTGCACGGGGAGGCGATGTACCGGTGACTTCCGTGACGCCCGGGATCCGGGTCCTCATCGCGGACGACCAGCCGCTGGTCCGGCGCGGCCTGTCGCTGATCCTCTCGCCGGACCCCGCCTTCGAAGTGGTGGGCGAGGCGGAGGACGGCGCGCAGGCCGTCGCGCTCGCCCGGCGGCTGAGCCCCGACGTCGTGGTGATGGACATCCGGATGCCCGTCCTGGACGGGGTCGGCGCGACCGAGGAGCTGGCCCGCACACTGCCCGGATGCCGGGTCCTGGCGCTGAGCACCTTCGACATGGACGAGTACGTGGTGGCCGCGCTGCGTGCCGGCGCGTACGGTTTCCTGCCCAAGGACGTCTCGCCGGAGGACCTCGCCGCGGCGATCCGCACCGTCCACACCGGGGAGGCGGTGGTCGCCCCGCGCCTGCTGACCCGGCTGATCTCGGCCTACGTCCGGGCGCCGCTCGGCGCCCCGCCACCGCCCGACGTCGTGGCGGGGGAGCTCACGCCCCGGGAGGTGGAGGTGTGGCGGCTGATGGCCACCGGCCTGGACAACGCCGCGATCGCCCGGACCATGGACATCAGCCACTCCACGGTGAAGAACCACATCACCAACCTCTTCGGCAAGCTCGACGTGCGCGACCGCGCCCAGGCGGTCATCGCGGCGTACGAATCCGGTCTGGTCACCGCCCGTTCGGCGGGCGGCGACCAGGCCGGACGGAGACGCTGAGCTATTTCTCCTCCCGTGGACTGTCCTGGCGGGAAGCTACGCCGAAGGTCGTAACCGACCACCGGCACTGGCGGTGCACGGCCCCGGATACGGGAGGCGGAACGGGTCGCCTGCAGCACCGTCACGTCCAGGCTCTGCTTGCCCTCGACCACCACCCCACCCTGAGAACGCTCCTCGCGGCCCAGTCTGACCGCGACGGCCAACGGGCCCAGGACGAGGACGCACGGTCAGCCGATCAGGCACGCGCTCTGCTAGTGACCTGAGTCAGAGGTTCGTCGTTGGATCCACGGTTCGCTTCAGGGCGGTCGGCCCGTTCCCCTCTTCGTCCGTCTGGGCCAAGGGTGCCTTCCTCTCGGCACCACGCGTTGCAGGGGCGATCGGCGGCCAGGTCGCCGGGAGTGTGCTCGCGCAGGCCGCCGGGCTCGGCGGTGAGGACGGCCAGCTGCCGCACGCCGTCGTCCAGCTGGACCCAGCGGCGCAGCGTCTCGGCCCGGCCGTGGGTGACCTCCTCCAGCGTGACGCGCGTGAGGTCAGCGCCGGTACGGGCGACCCCCGACTCCCCCGCCCGCGGCGCCTCCGCTTCCATCCAGGCGCCGGGCTGGCTGCCCTCGGCCACCCATGCCAGGGCGTAGGCGTCCTCTCCCCGCTCGGCGAGCCAAGCCATCGGCAGGTGCGTCCCGTGGGGCGGGACGCGCCAGGGGATCGGGGCTTGCCCGGGCGGAGCGGCGGAGAAACTGCGGTGCGGTGGTCTCGCGGGGCAAGGGGCTGATGGGGGCCTGCGAACAGCCAGGGCTGTTCCCCCACTTGCTGGGCCGGTGTCCGGGGGACGGTGGTGCAGGGAGTGGGGCCCTTGATCTTCTGGCGAGACCTGGTGACTGGCGGGTGGATCGGATCGGGCCTGCACAGCCCGGCGGTGAATGCGAAGCTCGGGTCGTTGGCTTGATCGGTCCGCGAGCCTTGATCGCTGCCGGGCCTGCTGATTGGTTGGCCGGTATGAGTGAACTGGGACCCGTCGCCTGGCCGCCTTCCCCGATCGAGACCGAGCGTCTGGTGCTCCGTGAACCCAAGGCCCGGGACCGAGCGGCGTTCATCGAGCTGTACGCCTCGCCGGAGGTGCACACCTACCTTGGCGGCCCCCGGCCGCGTCACGAGCTGGAGCGCGAGATGCCTGAGGTGCCCGGGCGGCGGCCCGGCAGTTTCGTCGTCGCGTTCGACGAGGCGATGATCGGCCAAATCCTGCTCAGGAGAGTACCGGAGCACGGTCGCCCGGCTGCCGTGGGAAAGGTGGATCTCGGCTACCTGTTCCTGCCGCGCGCGTGGGGATCCGGGTATGCCACCGAGGCCTGCGCGGCGGCACTCGACTGGTTCGACGGCGCCCTTCCCGGCGAGCCGGTAGTGCTCCACACCCAGACCGCAAACGTCGCCTCGATGCGCCTCGCAGCGAAGCTGGGGTTCACCGAGGTAGAGCGGTTCCACGCCTGGGACGCCCAACAGTGGCTGGGCTTGCGGCCCCCACTTACTCCGCCCGCAGCCAGGTCGTAGCTGGTGCCCGGAGGTTCTCATCACGTGGTGGGCGCCGATCAGGCACGCATCGGCGTCGGAGTCGAAGCGATGCTCCGGGCGCCGGTCCCGGCCGTGCAGGTCCTGTGGCGCAAGCTGCCCGTGCTCGAGATCACCACTGTCCCGGGGATGTCGCTCGGCCGCCTCGGCGAGCCGTCGACCGCGTCGCCGGCGGCGTGGGCTGCGGCGGCGGCCCTCCGGACGTTGCCGACGCGCCGTTGCCGCCCTGGCCCGGCCGGGGCAGTCAGGGCGTTGAGAGTTGACGGCGGGACCCGACAGCGAGTGCGAGTCCTGTTCCCATTGACGCTATCCCCGAAGGACTACCGGAAGCAGGTGGCCAGACAGCTCCAGGCCGACGTCTCCGACACTCTGCGCGTCCTCGGCCCGCAGGCACGGGAACTCCTGATCATCGGCGCCCTGGAGGGGGAATTCCCAGCTGACGCTACAGATGATTTACGCGACCAGCACAGTACCGCGCTCGTACATACCTCCTACTTCTCCCACGATTCCGTGCTCCACCTCATCGCCACACACATCCGCATCAGTCGAGCGCGCGCCGGGTACAACACGGCTGGCCCGTTGCCCCGGGACGACGCCTTCCAATGGGTAAGCCGCACAAAGAAGGCCAACGCACACGCCTGGCAGCAGCACTTGAGACAAACAGCCAGGTCATAGGCGCCGCCTGCGCTCTTGCGCCACAGCTCTCTGCCAGAGAGCGGATCGAGGACTACAAGCCGCCCTGGGTCGAATGCGGCGATGTAGACGGCGTCGCCAGCGACCAAGGGGGCCGTACTGATGCGTCGGGCGACCTGAGTGTCAAACAACGGGTGTCCATTTTGCCCGTCCCAGGCCAGCGCCCGGCCGCACCCCGTGGTCAGATGAACCGTCGTGCGACGGTAAGGGCCCGGCGTCCCGAAGCCGGGATGCCGGGCCCCCCTTACCGGGGCGCGATCAGGCGGGGCGGATGTTCTCGGCCTGCGGGCCCTTCTGGCCCTGCGTGACGTCGAACTCGACCTTCTGGCCCTCCTGCAGCTCGCGGTAGCCCTGGCTGGCGATGTTGGAGTAGTGGGCGAAGACGTCGGGGCCGCCGCCCTCCTGCTCGATGAAGCCGAAGCCCTTCTCGCTGTTGAACCACTTCACTGTGCCCTTGGCCATGACTGTCTCCTTTGAGGGAAACCGGCACGCACGCTGCGCGACCGGGAGGTGATCGCCCTGGTCCGGAGAGGCGCTGAACAGCAAGAACGCCCGTGAGGCGATCACGGGCGAACGGCACTTCGGAACCACGACTGCTGATCACAACGCTATAACGGCATGACGGAAGCCGCTAGCGAAAACGCGCCAGCATCCGGCCCGGAACGAAGAGCTGGGCCCCCGTGAGGCTCGGCCGATGGTGATCAAGCAGCTTCGCGCCCTTCTTCTGCACGAGGCTGCGGCGAGGCATGGCCTCTCCCCGCCGCCGACTGTTCTCCACCCACCGCCGCCGGCCGCTCATCATCCCCGTCATCATCGACGCCTGAGCCGCGGCCCGGCAGCACGGTCCGCGGTTCCGGCGGCGGCCCCGCGAGCATCGAGGTCGGGCACACCCGGACCGGACGATGGCGAAGCCGCCGGGCTCGACGAGGCGGATCGCCTCGCCGTGGGCGGCCGGCAGGTCCGCGAGGGAGTCGGTGTTGCGGGCGACGGCCCTGTCGCCGCGGTCCAGGTCCGCCTGCGCGAACTCGCGGCCGAAGCCGCGGGAGGAACCGGTGACATGGCGGCGGTGCACCCCGCTCAGATGTTGCACAAGATCGGACAGCGTCCACTCGGGGCAGGCCGGCACCTGCAGGTGGCTGGGCACGAAGGCGACCGCAGCCCGGAACGCGACCGTTGTGCGTCGTTCAGCCGCCGCAGGACGGGGAACGAATGTCCTTGCCGCGCGGATGTCTACCGTCACCCCGGACAACCGCAGTCGATTTTCACAGCGGTACATGGGCACGCAAGGCGCGCAACATCGGCCGCGTACCCTCGGACAAGGCAGTGCCCTCGTCCCGGAATTCCAGTTCGGCGGCGCCACCGACCCGAGCCAACCGCATCTGGGCCATTCCCCCAGGCGAGTCCCCGGCTACGCCCCGCCCACAACGCGCGCACGGGCATGCGCACGTCGCGGGACTCATCGACTCAGCCGCCGCTCTTGCGCCTGAACGACCGCTGGCTCGCAGCCGGGCCATGCGCCGAACGCACCTTCGACGCATCGGACTTGGCGGCAATGTCAGCGGCGTCCGTCTGCGCACCGCGCTTGCGCGCCAGGGCTTCGCGGAACTTGCGCTTGAGGTCGTAGTTGCCGTCGCTGTCCGGCTCCAGAGGGGACGTCTCGGGGACAGCCGGCTCCGAACCTTCCGTAGATGCGGGCTCTGCGGTCATGGTGATCTCCTGGGTTCGGGGGTGGGCAAGCACAGCTTGTCATGCTGGGCGCGGTGCGAGGCGCCGGCTACATCATTCTGCTCCGTTTCGGCGGGTATCCCTCTCGCGGCAAAGGCGTTGACTTCGTAGGTGAGGCGCGCATGACGGCGTCGAGCCAGGCCGAGGGCTGTCGATCCCGTGGTCAGGCTGCCAGGGCAACGGCTCTCAGCCGTTGCGACGCACGAGGGCGGCCCTGCGGGCCTCGGCGAGCTTGCGGGCCTCGCCGGCCTTTCGGGACTTGCCGCCGGCGCCCCGGGAGGTGCCCTTGCTGGTGCCGAGGCCGCGGAAGGGGGCGTTGGTGTTCTTGGGCCGAGGGACGGTGGGCTCGCCGTCGAGCGGGATCCCGGAGGGAGTCTTGGCGCCGGTGATCCGGCTCAGCTCCGCCTCGCCCGAGCGCACCTTGGTGACGGTCGGCTCGATGCCGGCCCCGGCCATCACGCGGCTCGTCTCGCGACGTTGGCCCGTCAGCACGAGCGTGACCACGCTGCCGGACTCACCGGCGCGGGCGGTGCGGCCCGCCCGGTGCACATAGTCCTTGGGGTCGGTGGGCGGGTCGACGTTGACCACGAGATCGAGGTCGTCGACGTGCAGGCCACGGGCCGCGACGTTGGTCGCCACCAGGACGGTGATCGCACCGTTCTTGAACTGCGCCAGGGTCCGTGTGCGCTGCGGCTGGGACTTTCCGCTGTGCAGAGCCCCGGCGTGCACTCCACTGGCCCGCAGATGCCGGGTGAGCTGGTCGACTCCGTGCTTGGTGTCGAGGAACAGCAGAACGCGGCCGTCGCGGGCGGCGATCTCCGTGGTGACGGCGTACCGGTCGGGGCCGTGGACGACCAGCACGTGGTGCTCCATCGTCGAGACCGCGCCCGCGGAGGGGTCGACCGAGTGGACGACGGGGTCGTGGAGGTAGCGGCTGACCAGCTGATCGACGTCGCGGTCCAGAGTGGCCGAGAACAGCATCCGCTGGCCGTCGGGACGCACCTGGTCGAGCAGGTCGACGACCTGCGGGAGGAACCCCAGGTCACCCATCTGGTCGGCCTCGTCCAGCACGGTGATCCTCACCCGTCCCAGGCGGCAGGCGTTGCGCTCGATCAGGTCGTGCAGGCGTCCGGGGGTGGCGACGAGCACCTCGGCCCCCTCACGCAGCGCGGCGATCTGCCGGCCGATCGACATGCCGCCGACGACCGTGGCCATCCGCAGCCGCAATGCCTCGGCGTACGGCGCCAGCGCCTGCGTGACCTGCTGGGCCAGCTCCCGGGTGGGCACGAGGATCAGAGCAAGGGGTTGCTTCGGTTCCGCGTGCCGCCCGGCCGTCCGTGTCAGCAGCGGCAGGCCGAAGGCGAGCGTCTTGCCCGAGCCGGTGCGCCCGCGCCCCAGGACGTCGCGCCCCTGCAGGGCATCGGGCAGTGTGGCGGCCTGGATCGGAAAGGGCTCGCGCACCCCGAGTCCGCTCAGCGTCCGCAGCACCTCCGTCGGCAGTTCCAGACCGTCGAAGGTGACGGCCGGGAGCAGCGCCGGAGTCGTTGCCTCGGGCTGGGCGGGACTGCCGTACGCGATGCCGGAGTCATTGGGGTGTTTCATAAACAGCCTTCCGCAAGGGAACATACCGAGGAAGGCCCGGCAGGTTTGAACAGCCCGCGCACACGCCGAGCGGAACAGGCAGAATCGCCCACCGCGACGACCACGCAAACGCGTAAGACTAACACATGGCATGCCCTCGCGCCCCTGATACCGATCGTCCCTGTGTACGGGTGCTGGCAGCGGGTCGGCCTGGAACAACCGATCCCCTTGAAGAACGGCCCCACCCCACGGGCGAGTTGCCGAGCCACGCATCGAGCCCTACGAGCGGGGCGCCGGGCCGGGCAGCAGGCCCCTGCTGCGGGCCCAGGTCAGCAAGCCGGACGCCGTCCGGCCCGATGCTGACCATTTACTGACCCGGACGTGGCGATCAACGCTTCGACCTGCGGAAGTTCCCTAACGCTGGTGCCGCATCAAGCAACGTTGGTCCCGTTCGGCAGGGCCAACTCCTTGCTGCTTGCGAGCCGGATCAGCCGTAGGTCCCGGGATCGGTGAGACCCTCCACGAAGTCCTGAAAGCTCGCAGCCAGGGGCGGTTCGAGACCGGAGTCGGCGTCGAACCACCCGACCGTGGGGGTCGGACCCGTCCGGTAGTCCAGCCCGATCCAGCAGGGCCCGTCACCGCTGAGAAGTACGAGCGAAGTGGGCAGGCCCCACTCCTCGATCAGGTACGCGCTGTCGAGCAGGGACAGAGTTCGGTCACGCTGCCCGATCCCCATTAGGTACGCGAAGGGCACGTGGTCGTCGGCCCAGGATGTCGGCGCCGAGGTCGGGAAGGCACGAAGCCCAGCTGCCACCCGTCCGCCGTTCCGCTGACGAAGCAGCCCCAGCAAAGACGCAGGCAGGGCCGCCTTGAGGGCCTGTTCTGCCTGCTGAACGCGCTGATCGGTCAGCGGCGGCTGCACACCGTACTCGGTCGAGCCGTCCCAGAAGGCGTCCAGAAGATCCTCGAAGCGGGGCATGGGCGGCATGCTACGAGGCCCGTCAAAATGAAAGGCCACGCCGGGACGTCCACCACAACGAGCCGGTGGCCGAGCGCGTGCAGGTGCGGGAAGTGGATGACGACGAGGGGCGGCGGCTGCTGCGGATCGTCCGACGGGGCACTGGATCGGTGGTGACCTGGCGGCGGGCCAGATAGTGCTGTTACCGCCCAGGGCATGCCGGTGGCGAAGATCGCCGAGGTGACGTTCACCAGTCCGGACCGGGTCCGGGACGTGATTCACAACTTCAGTGCCGACGGCTTCACTTCGCTCTACCCGAAGTACAAGGGTGGCCGGCCTAAGACGTTCACGTTGCCCGAGCGGCGCGAGACCAAGAAGATCGCCAAATCCAAGCCGATCGAGCACGGCCTGCCGTTCTCGACCTGGAGCCTGGTCAAGCCGGCCGACTTTCGACGCCATAAGACCTGGAAAACCTCCCGCGACCCCGACTACGCGGTCAAGAAGGCCCGCGTCGAGCACCTCTACGCCATCACCGACGGCGAGGTCCTGCCCGAGCCGGGCGAGCCCGAGGCCGTGTTCTGCCTGGACGAGTTCGGGCCACTCAACCTCCAGCCCCACCCCGGCCGCCAGCAGGCCGAACGCGGCGGCAAGCACAAAGACCCCGACCGCGAACCACGCCGGCGCCGCCGTGCGACCTAAACCCGACCGCACGGCGTAAGGCACCTGTTCGCTGCCTACGACCTGGGCAAAGACCAGCTCTACGGGCACATCAAGAAGACGAGGAACAGGTCGAAGTTCCTGGAGTTCTGCCGCAACTCGCGCTCGCTGACCCGACGGATGTACGCATCGCGATCGTCTGCGACAATGAGCCGGCGTGAGGTTCGTTCGCCGAGCCCGGCGAAAACCGTTGGACCCGTTGACGGGGGCGCGTCCTAGAGTTCGTGGCGCGGAGACGCGGTCGGCCGGCGAGGGAACGGTGGATGACGGGACTGTACGAGATCTGGCAACGGGCAGAGGTGTCGCGCAGGCTCGACGTGTTGTCGGGCTTCATCGCGATGTGCGTGGCGGGGGAGGACGACGCGCGGCGCCGTCTCGCCCAGCTGGTTGCCGGCGCGGACGCTGCTCTCTCCGCCTCGCCCCCGGATTTGGTGGTCGCCTCGGAGTACCTGGACGAACTTGTCTGCTGGGCTGACGCGCAGTGGACCGATCACCCCTATCGTCCCGTGGAAGCCCGGCCTGACGAGGCCGACCGCCAGACGCGTGACTACGTCAAAGACCTCCGGCACGCCTCACTCCCGGTTCACGTCCGGGACGAGATGGGCCGCATCGAACTCAGTCTCGAGGTGCAGTTCCTGGCCTTGTGCCGCCAGCCGGGGTTGGGCTGTCGGATCCGCCAGGACATCTTCTACATCGCCGGGCGTGCCGCGATGGCCTTGGACCTCGGGTACTTGGAAGCGGCAGAGCGGGAGATCCAGCGCATGGAACAGGTGGGTTCCGTGGAGCCACGGCAGAGCCGCTACGGCTGAGTCGCGGCTTTCCGAGGTCTACAGGTGTGGAACGATCTCTTCACGTGGCTGGTGTGATCACGACGTCGGGACCGCATTGGATAGCCCCGTTCAGCGGTCTGCAACCGCGCGACTTCCGCAGGCTCATCGTTATGTTGCGCCGAGAAGGTGCTGAGCTGACTCGCCGGGGACGTCCCTGGTCACTGCCGTTCGAAGACAGGGTGCTGCTGGTCACCGCGTACTGGCGGACCAACCTGACACTGCGCCAGCTTGCCCCGCTTTTCGGCATCTCCAAGTCAGCTGCCGACCGCATCATCGACCACGTTGGGCCGTTGCTTGCGCTCAGGCAGCTGCAACGCTTTCGCCCCGGCACCGTGCTCATCGTCGACGGCACGCTCGTGCCCACCCGCGACCACAACGTCGCCGAGCAGTCCAAGAACTACAGGTACTCCACCAATCACCAAGTCGTCGTCGACGCAGACACACGGATGGTCGTCGTGGTCGGACGGCCGGTACCTGGGAACCGCAACGACTGCAGGGCATGGGATCTGTCCGGCGCGAGGGCCTCCGTCGGCCGTACCACCGTGATCGCGGACGGCGGTTTCCGGGGCACCGGCCTGATCATCCCACACCGCCGCGACCGCGGGCAGAGCGAACTGCCGGCCTGGAAGGAGCACAACGCTTCCCACCGCCAGGTCCGCGCCCGTGCCGAGCATGCCTTCGCCCGCATGAAAACCTGGAAGATCCTCCGAGACTGCCGGTTGAAGGGCGACGGCGTCCATCACGCGATGAGGGGCATCGCCCGCCTGCACAACCTGGCACTCAGCCGGCAGGTGAGGAGTAGCGGAGGGCTTAGGGCTTACCCTGCCCAGATTTCCGGCCCTTGCTTGACGATGACGAGTCCGTACGTCCGGTCGGAGGGCCAGAGATCCACCTGATACAGGAAGTGGTCGCCGGGACCTCCACCAGTGCCGACCGGTGGTGGTCCGGCCGGGACGTAAGAGACCCGAGCACGTAGCAATCCAGCGGGAGCAGTCAGGCTCGGCCCGTCGGCAGGATCGGCCCCGGGGCTGGACATGGTGAGCTGACCGGTTGGCACGTCAAGGTCGGTCTCAACGATGTGCTCGGCCGCCGGGTCGGTGGCTGGGAAGCGTGAACAGTGATGAGCGATTCGACCATGTCGTCCCGAGCCGTGCCGACAGAGATCGAGTGCGGTTCAACACCGATGCGGTGGACGTAGACCGCTTCATCCGTCCAGCCTGCTGGTGCCAACTCTGGGTCCATCGCGTGCTCGGCGCTCCACGCGCCTTAGGGATCAAGGTCTTGGACGTAGAACTGCCCGTGATCGGCGTCGATCATGAATCTCAGCGAAGCGTCAGCCACTAGCGCAGACTATCGAAGCCGATGGGCGCCACTGAGGCAGGTGTCATCCAGCTGATCAGCCCAGGGCAGGCGAGACCAGGTGGCCACCGCATCCCCACCTCGATCGTTCAGTCGACCACGTGTTCCAAAGCGAATCCAGAGTTGTTTGCGGGACAACCCTTAGGGCCTGCCGATCATCAAGGTGTTGCTTTCGGGGGTGGGGCTCGTTGATGTCGTATGCGCATCCCGGACGAGGTTCGTGATCAACTTGCTGTGAAGTTTGCGGTGTTGTTTCCGCATCTGGACGAGCGGCAGCGGCGGTTGCTGGTGGCTGCGGAGGCCCGGAGTCTGGGCCATGGTGGCATCCGGGCCGTGGCCCGGGCCGCCGGGGTGAGTGAGACAACGATTCGCAGGGGTATGTCCGACCTGAAGGCGGGCGAATCCCTGATGGGGCGGGTGCGGCGGCCGGGCGGTGGACGCAAACGCGTCGCGGATCGCGATTCCGGACTGCGGTCTGCGCTGTTGGGTCTGGTCGAGCCGGATGAGCGCGGGGATCCGATGTCGCCGTTGCGGTGGACGACCAAGTCGACCCGCACGCTGGCGGCCGAGCTGACCCGCCAGGGGCACCGGGTCGGTGCCGACACCGTCGCCGGCCTGCTGCGCCAGGAGGGCTTCCGGCTTCAGGCCAACGCCAAGACGCTCGAGGGCAGTCAGCACGTGGACCGGGATGCCCAGTTCCGGTATCTCAACGAGCAAGCACGCGATCACCGGGACGCCGGCCAGCCGGTGATCAGCGTAGACACCAAGAAGAAGGAGCTGATCGGCGACTTCCACAATCCGGGCCGTTCCTGGCGGCCGACGGGCGACCCGGTACCGGTGCGTGTGCATGACTTCGCCGATCCGCAACTGGGCAAGGTCATCCCTTATGGCATCTACGACCTGGCGGCCAACACCGGCTGGATCAACGTCGGCACCGACCATGACACCGCCGCGTTCGCGGTGGAATCGATCCGCCGCTGGTGGCACGACCAGGGTCGGGCCGCCTATCCGCGGGCTTCCCGGCTCCTGATCACCGCTGATGCGGGAGGCTCCAACGGTTATCGCACCCGGGCCTGGAAACTCCACCTCGCCCGCCTGGCCGCCGAGACCGGCCTGACCATCACGGTCTGCCATCTGCCTCCGGGCACATCGAAGTGGAGCAAGATCGAGCACCGGCTCTTCTCCCACATCACCATGAACTGGCGCGGTCGCCCGCTGACCAGCCACGAAGTCATCCTCGAATCGATCACCGCGACCACCACCCGCACCGGACTGCCCGTGAAGGCCCAGCTGGACACCCACACCTATCCCACCGGCATCGGTGTCGGCGACGCCGAGATGGCGGCTCTGCCGCTGACCCGACACACCTTCCACGGCGAGTGGAACTATGCCCTGCACCCCCAGCCGACCCCGGCCATCCCGGCAGCCCGGAGCAGCCTGCCACCGGCGCCGCAATGGGACCCGGCCATGCTGTCCGATCCCGCACTGACCGGCCTGGCCCCACACCAGCTGGAGCACCTCATCGAAACCCTGGCCGCGAAAGGGGACACCCGCCGCGGCCGCCCGCCCCGCCTCACCTTCGCCGACCAGGTCCTGGCCACCGTGCTCCACCTGCACGTCAACCTGGCCGCAGAACCCCTCGCCGTGCTGTTCAACAGCAGCCGCACCGCCATGCACCGCACCCTGCTGAAGATCAGACGCCTGCTCGAAGCACAGGACATCACCATCACGCCGGCCACCACCCCACCGACCGCCCTGACAGCCCTCCAAGCCCAAGTCGCCACCCAAAGCAGCAACCCCAACAGCAAGATCAAGACGACAGGTTAATGATCGGCAGACCCCTAGGGCTCTGAGTCGGGAATTCTGCAGATGAGTCGGGAATTCTGTTCAGATAACTCGCGAGGCGTTCGAGGATCTCGTCTGCGGTCTTCGTCCAGACGTAGGGCTTGGGGCCGGTATTCCACGCGGCGATCCAAGTGCGGATGTCCTTCTCCAGTGCCTGGACGCTTCTGTGGACGCCTCGCCGATCTCTGCACCAACTCTGGAAGGTACTGAGCGTCAGCGGTTCGCGACGCGGCTGCGACCGGTGGGTGGCGTCAAGAGTGGCCGAGGAGTTCCTCGCGCCGTGCCAGCGCCCCAGCGCGCTCCTCCTCGATGTCCGGGATGAAGTTCTGCCGCAGGAATGTCGCCCAGGGGTCCGCTCCGAGCCGGCCCAGGCGCGCAATCCGGTCGGTCTCCTCACGCTGCAACCGCGTCAGCGCGTCCAACACGTCGGCCGAATTCTCACCGAATACCTCGCAGAGCAGTCGCAGCCGTCGCGCCAACGGATCGCCGGCTGCGCCGTGGCCGACTCTGCGCTGACGGTCGGGAAGCCGCAAAGGCACGCTGTACCAAGCCAATTGAGCGAGATCGTCCAACGCTTCGCCAGGGATGGCCAGGTCCCAGTCAATTACGCACACCAGGCGGTTGTTCTCACCACACAGGACTTCCCGCCCGTCTGGATGTGGAAGGCCCTCCGTACCCGACGCGACCATCATCAGACAGCGGCCAGCATTATCCAGCCGCGGCCCGTGCCGTCCTGGACCCACACCGAACCGTACGACTACGAAGAAGCGGCATGACCAACAAGGGCGTCCGCAGCTCTAGCTGCTGACACGCTGCCTTCTCCGCTCTGAGATCCGGGCGCCTACGATCGCACCGGCCGATATGAGCCCAGGTCCGAGAGCCGCAGCCCACGATTCGGGGATCAGCCAGCGGGCCAGCATCGTCGTCGCAGCCCACCAACCCAGGGCAAGTGCCGCCGTCTTCGCGATCCACCGTCTCTGCTCCACGCACCAATCATGAGTCGAAGGCCAGTAAAGGAGCAATCGGGGGGCGGCACCCACCCCAAGATGATGGGGCTTGCTGTTGCAAACGGCCACCCCGTGCTCGGGAGTGACCCATACCTGCTCAGTGAAACTCCCCACCCACCGCACTGGGTGGCAAGCGGACCGCCCCCGTGCTCCGGGGCACGACGCTCAACGCGGCGGAGGCTGTTCGATCGTGCCGCCCCGATGAGGTGCAGGGATGTAGCCCTCCGCCCCAGGTGGCAGAGCGTCGAGGCACGCCTGGGAGCAGGCGTCGGCCAGTAGCGGCAGGACGTCGGTCGCCACCACCTGGGAGAGCCAAACCTGGTGCGGGCCCGTCGTCGGGATCGGCCGGGTGCAGACACTGCAGGTGCGGGCTGCGGTGGCTCCCCAGTGGGCGGGAGCCAGGTCGTCAAGGTCCAGGATCGTGTCGCTGGGCGAGAGGAGCCGCGGGAACGCCAGTGCAGCCGTCCCGACGTGTACGGGCTGAACTCCTCCAGGTTCGTCATGTCGCCGATCTCGGGAGGTATCCGCACCAAGTTGCTCCCGTACAGCACAAGGGCCCGCACCGCCGTCAGCTGTCCGATGGGCATCCCAGCAGCTCACACACTCGTCCCCCGTGATCAAAATGCAACCCGCAGGAACCGGCGTTCAGAATCGAACGTGGAAGGCAACGCCTACACAGAGAGGCCGATGATCATGCGGATCAGGATCACACGCACTCTGGCCGCTGCCGTCGCCGCCGGCGTCTTCGCCGGTGGGGCCGCCGTGGTCTCCACAGGGACTGCTCTCGCAGCGCCCACGCAGTCCACGGTGGCAGCCGCGCACCACGCACCCAAGCCCAGCCCCACGAACACGAAGACGCCAAAGCACAAGAAGTGCCCGAAGGGTGAGCACTACACCAAAGTCAATGGGAAGTGGGCCTGCCACAAGACCATGAAGTAGCAGCAGACGCGCCGCAGAGGCGATGACCGGATGCTGTCTGCAGTCGGTCCCCGCCTCTGCGGGGCCCTTGTTCTCAGGGGGCTTCGCTTCTTGAGCGTCCATCCGACGCCGCATTCGTCAGCACTTCCACGTCTCCGGTCCGCCACCTCGCCATTCGATCAGGTCGGTGTGCGCGGTCACGTCCAGCTCATCCCATCCCATCCCTCCACGGCGCGCTCCGTCTGGACGCCAGGAACTACGCTCGTTCCAGCTGTGTGGATCGACTGCGGACGGGATGGGTGCTGAGGAGAGTGGTGGTATAGGGAGCAGGCAGGTCCATGCCACACTCCTGGAGCCCGGCTCGCGGGCGTACCTGACTCAGGAGTGCGCATGGAACCGCGCTGGAAGAGATTCGGCACCGGCCTGATGAACTGCATTGCCCTGGCTTGGTTCGGCTACCAGGCCCTCTATGGCGAGGGGATGCTGCGGATCGTTTCCGCCCTCATGTTGGTGATTGGCGTGGTGACGACCGTGGGCGCCATCCTCGACCACATCCGCCCTCGACCGAAGCGGCGCCGATCCCGTGAGCGGGACGCTGCTTCTTAGAGGGCATCTGATCTATTCTGAGCCCAGGAGGATCCAGCGGAGGTTGACCTGGGCGAGTGCCGGGCTACGGCCGGATCCTGCGACTGCACCCGATAGGCGTGCGGGGGATGGACGCCGAACGGCAGATCGACCTTTGGAACGATCTGCCACACTTCCTTCTCCCGCTCCCGCGGCAGCCAGAGATCTCCGGCGTTGGTGAACTCTGTTCAGCAGTCGAGCAGGCTGTTCCGCAGCAGCTGACCGATGACATAGCGGCGTATCGGCGCGCGGTCCTTGACGACGTCTCCGCCGTCGATCCCGAGAGGATGCGGCCCCGATGCCGATGACCAACCCGGCTGGACCGGACGGAACAGCGCACCCTTGGGGTACTGCCTCTCCAGCAGTTCGAGACGGAAGCCGTGGGGCCGTGCGAGTACCGCGTATGGCTGACGGCCGACCAGGTCCGGCCGCTTCCGGGAAGGCCGCCGACCGGGGGGCCTGGAAGGTGCAGGTGATGACCGGCCGCGAGCGCCGTCGGTGCGGCCTCGTCGTCCACGTGTGGAGCTGCCCACAGACGCCGGTTGACACAGCCGACGGAGGAGAGGCGGACGTCGTCACCACGCTGGAGGCGCTGCGCTCCCCGGGCGTCGTGGACTGCTCGGAGTGCGGCGCGAACGTTGCCCTCGGACCGCTCGCGTAGAGCGGCCAGAAAGCCCAAAACGGCCCGGAAGGTTCAATCCCTTCCGCTACGCGAACACGGTTGCTGGGATGGCGGTGGACTCGCACACGACTTCCACGAAGTACGCGTCGACGTCATCGGGGATCCGCCCCCGGAACCCGGGTCCCGCCCCGTCCCGCGGCCCCTGCGTGACGGGTTGTCAGGGTCGTGTGAGCGGTGTGCCGGTCACGGGTCCGCCGGCAGCCGTCCCTCCGCCTGACCTGTTGGGTGCGCGCGCCGTCGCGGCATCCGTACATGGCCTCGCGAGGACGCTCCCTGCCTGGACCGGGAGTGTGCGGATGAAGACGACACAAGAAGGTCCCCGCGAGCGGGGTTCTGACCTGTGGCACCACAGGTCAGGGGGCCTTCCGTCGTCGGGAAGGCCCCCTGACCTACGTGGGGCTGAGGGGCATGCAGGGGACGTCAGTGCTTGAAGGCGTCCTTCGTCTTCTCCTTGGCCTCACGAGCGTCGCCGACGCTCTTTTCGGCCTGTCCCTCGGCAGCCATCCGGTCGTTGCCGAGGGCGCTGCCGACGGCCTCCTTGGCCTTGCCCTTGGTCTGCTCGCTCTTCGCCTTGGCCTTCTCACCGGCACTCATGAAAGACAGCCTCCTCGAAGTCTTCGTTCGCTGTTGCGGTGACCAGCTCGTGCCCCGGTCGGACCCTCGTAAACAAAGGGACATGCGAGGAATGCGTACCAGGATGGAGGGCACACGGCGGGTCAGGAGGTTGATATCTATGGTTCCCCTTTTGCTTGTGCTGCTTCTCGCGCTCATCCTTTTCGGCGCCGGTTTCGCCATCAAGATCCTCTGGTGGGTGGCTCTGGTCGTGCTGGTGGTGTGGCTGCTCGGGTTCCTCGTGCGTTCCACGAACGCCGGCGGCGGCCGCGGCCGCTGGTACCGATGGTGACCTGATGCCACACCTACCCTGCGGGGCCCGGCCGTTCGCACGGCCGGGCCCCGCAGGCACGTGAGGCCATTGTGCGGACCCGATCCGACCGATCCAGGCAAGGCCGGATCGAAGATTCACCTGATCAAGGATCGCGACGAACTGCCGCCGTCACTCGGGATCTCAGCCGCCAATGTGCACGGCAGCCTCGGCCTCCAACCACTCGTGCGCGGTGCCCCCACCCGAGCGCAGACCACGGCGCCGACGCCCGTCCGAGCTGCCCGGCGACATGAGTTCTCTGAGCGGTTGGATCAACATCGCTGGGTTGTCGAGAGAACCGTGTCCCGGCTCGCCGAATGCCGCCGCCCGCATCGACGCTACGAGCACAAGCTGGAGCACTTTCTCGTGTTCGCTGCCCTGGCTGCAAGCCTGATCAGCGCTTCAGGATCGGGCACGGCACGGCTAGCGATACAGCCCCCGAGTGGCGGGCAGGCCCGGGGGCGAGGTGGGCGGGCTGGTCTGCGGACGGCCCCGCCTGGGGGTGCGGGGCCGGGCCGGGGTGCCGGCACGGTGGTCAGGGGCGGCAGGTGACGCGGGTATCGGCGAGGTCGACCGGGGTGGCGGGCTCGCAGGGCGGGTACCGGGCCGCACGGACGGGGGCGGTGGGTTTCTGGTGGCCCGGCAGTGGCGGGTCGGCGGGGTGGTCAGATGCGGTTGAGGGCCTCGTCGATGGCGGCCCGCTCGTTACCGGTGGCGAGCAGCGGGAAGCGCCGCTCGTGGCGGGCCGTGCCGTCCTGCTCGATGTGGGCGGGCCGTGCCGTCCTGCTCGATGTGCGGCACGGGTGCCCCGTCCTTGGCGATCCGGCGCACGGTCACGGAGCCGAAGGGGTAGCCGTTGACGCCCGGCTTGTCGACTCGGAACAGGCAGACGGTGGTGCCGATGCGCCGGGCCCATTCCCAGGGGCCGCCTGCGGGCACCTGCGGGCATCGACTGGCGCATGGCGACGACTACTGAGGTTGAACTCGTGATGTCGCTGGGTTGCTCAGGTGGGTTTGATGGCCAGGCCGGTCTCGGTGAGGCAGCCGTCTATGAGGTCGCTGCGG
>NZ_JBEYRP010000049.1:0-33341 GCF_040704085.1 Streptomyces sp. NPDC047841 | reverse complement strand
ATCTGGGTGAGGAAGCCGATGCCGCGGGGGCGGGCCCAGGCGTCGACGGCGGCCTGCAACTCTCGTGCCCGTTCCACGTCGCCGCGCATCGCCGCGAGCAGCCCCAGATACGCCCGCGTGTGATGGGCGAACAGGGCGTGGTGGCGCGATGACGCCAGTTCCAGGCCACGCCGGCCGGTGCGCTCGGCCTCGTCCCACTCGCCGACCGCCATCTGATCCAGCATGATCAGGTGCAGCATGATCATGCCGGACGCCGTGGCCCCCGTCTCCACCTCGCGGTCGACGATGCGCTGGAGGTGCGGCCGGTACCGGCTGAGGGTGTCCACGTGGTACGCGGCGACCGACAGCCGGCTGATGTCCCACGGTTCGAGTGCGCGCAGGTCGGCGAAGGCGCGTTCCACCCGCTCCGCCACACCGGCACCGCGCCGGACCACGTCCCCCCACGCGTTCTCGTAGACGCGGGAGAGGGGGGACACCAGGTCGCCCAGGGAGCCGAGGAGCTCGTGCGTCCGTTCCCAGCACGTCTCGTCGCTCGCGTACTGGTCGATCGCGAGCAGCAGGTTGACCAGCCGGGTGAGCACCTCGTCCGGCGCTGTCACGCCGCCGTCCCGGACGCCCTCGATCGCCGCCAGGACCCGGCGGTGCGAGGAGCGGACGTCCCCGTCCTCGTACAGGGCGCCGTAGGCCGACGCGACCACCGAGGCCGCGGAGTCGTCCCCACCGGACGCGGTGTCGGAGCCGACCAGCTGCTGGGCCCGGTCCAGCAGGCCGGCGTGACCGGCGATGAACGCCGCGCTGCCCAGTCGCCGGGACCGCTCCTCGCGGCCCTCGCTCAGCTCCGCGGCCCGGGTCAGCCAGGCCACGGCGGCCTGGGAGCCGCCCCGCCGGGTCGCGGAGTCGGCCGCCGCCTCCAGCGCGGCCGCCACCTCCTCGTCCGGGTCGACCGTCGAGGCCGCCAGGTGCATGGCACGCCGTTCCACGTCGTCGCGGTGCACGTGCGCGAGCACCGCGTGGGCCGCCCGCCGCTCGTTCGGGGTCGCCGTCTGGACGACCGTCGAGCGCACCAGGGGGTGCCGGAAGACGAACTCGCCGCTGAGCGGGTCGATGTCCAGCAGCCCGCAGGCCGCGGCCTCGTCGGCGTCCCTCATGCGGTAGCGCGTTCCGCGCGTACGTCCTCCGGCCGTGCCCGCTCCCACGCCGTCGAGGGCGCCGCGCAGCAGTTCCGCGCGTACGGTGTCGCCGAGGGCCTGGATGCGGGCGTCGTAGACGTGCCGCAGGCGCAGGGGCAGCGGGACACCGCTGTAGCCGACCGTCTCGTCCCGGTCGCCCGCCGTCCGGCCGCTGCGCAGCACATGGGGCGGCAGTTCCAGCAGCGCCAGCGGGTTGCCCAGCGCCTCGTCCAGGACCAGCCGGCGGACCCCGGGATCCAGCCCCGGGTGGTGCAGGTCCAGGAGCTGTTCGGAGGCCTTCTCGGACAGGGTGGTCACCGGCAGTTGCGGCAGCGCGGCCGTGTCGAAGCCCGAGGGCACGTCGGAGCGCAGGCCGACGGCGAGCTTCACCGCGCTGCCGGTGAGCCGCCGTCCGACGAACCCGCACACCTCGGTGCTGGAGGTGTCGAGCCACTGGCCGTCGTCGAGCACCAGCAGGAGGGGTTCCTGTGACGCCGCGAGGGAGAACAGGTCGAGGACGGCGATGCCGAGGGTCATGACCGAGGGGGGCGGCCCCTCGCTCCTGCCGAAGACGACGTCGAAAACCCCTCGGTGGCTGTCGTCCAGCCGGTCGAGGTGGGGGAGCAGCGGGTAGAGGAACTGGTGCAGGCCGGCGAACGGCAGCCCCGACTCGGCCTCCACCCCGGTCGCCCTGATCACCCGGTGCCGCTCGCCGGCGGCGAGGTCGGCGACGTGGTCCAGCAGGGCGCTCTTGCCCACACCCGTGTCGCCGCGCAGGACGAGAGCCCGGCCACCCGGGGCCGTCACGAAGCCGGACAGCACCTCCTGCTCGTGTTCGCGGCCGACCATCGTCCTGTCGATCGACTCCACCGTCCCCCACTCCCTTCCCCGCTCAGTCGGCCCGGCCGGACGCTGCCGCGCCCGTGCGCACGGATCGCGCCGGGCACAGGGGCGAGGGACGCCGTCGTCGCTCCGCCCGTGGCGGTGCCTCTCCCCCGTGGCCTCCCCTTCGGGGCCCGGGGACGGGGCGTGTGCGTGCTCCGTGCGGCCTCCTGGACAAGTGATCGTGCTCCACGGCGGGCCCGCCGCCCGGCGAGCCGCCTTGAGCCAAAAGACTAGATGTACCTCATGAAGTTCGTCACCTGGTATGGCCGGAAATGTTCTTGTTGCACGGCCTTCACCGTGCGCTTGGCGGCGCCGGACGGGGTGGCACGCACTCGTACGAGCCGTACCTTGCCATCCGAGGACGTCCGAGGCCACCCTCCCCCGGCCACCGGAGACACGTATCGAATCCGCCCGGCATGCGAGGACCGGCCGGCGATGCGGGCCGGGCCGGGGTCCGTCCGGTGCGCCGGCCGCGGTACATGTGAGCTAGTGTCGTCCGTGTCCTTTGATACGTGTGTACGGACGCGGCAGGCGGCCCGGCCGGGCTGCCGCAGGGGAGCGAGGCGCGCATGGACTGGGTCGACCAAGGGCTGTGCCGGGCGCAGCCCGACCGGATGTTCGCCGAGGGCGCCGCACAGAACGAGGCCAAGGCCGTCTGCGCCGCCTGCCCGGTGCGGCTGGACTGCCTGGCCTACGCCCTGGACCACCGCGAGCAGTACGGCGTGTGGGGCGCGATGACCGAGCGGGAGCGCCGGGCGCTGCTGCGCCGCCGCCCGGCCGTGACGTCCTGGGCGGAGATCTTCCGCACGGCCGCCGCACACCCCGGCCTGGCGCCGGTCGCCACGCCCCGTGACGCGATCCCGGCCGCGTCCCGTGACGTGACCCCGGTGACGCCCCGTGAGGCGATCCCGGCCGCGCACCCTGATCCGAGCCGGGCGGCGGACCGTGGCGTGGCCCCGGCGGCGGGGGCGTCGTACCCGACCGCCCCGGCACGCAGGCGGCGGCGGCCGGGTGCGGCGCCGGCGGGGCTCGACCGTTGAGACCGTGACGGGTTCAGGGCCGCAGCGCCTGGAGGGTCAGTTCGCCGTACCTGCGCCACAGCGCCGGATCCCGCTCCGCGAGACGGACCAGTTGCAGGCACATGCCGCACAGCACCACGCGCAGGTCCAGCGGGTCGGCGTCCGGGCGGACCCGGCCGGCGGCCCTGGCCTCCGCCAGCAGCGCGGCCAGCCGGTCGAGCAGGGGACCGGTGTACGCCGTCGACCGCCCTTCCGCCAGCACCTCGGACAGCAGACGGTCCCGGGCGAGGTTCTCGAACAGCAGCAGGACGTAGGTGTCGAAGGCCCGCGCCGGCTCGGCCTCGGCCAGGGCGGGCGCGGTGATCCGCTCCAGCTCCGCCAGCCGGTGCCCCACGACCGCTTCCACCAGGTCTTCCTTCGTCGGGTAGCTGCGGTACACCGTGGCCTTGCCCACGTCGGCGCGCTCGGCGACCTGCGGCACGGTTCCCTGGAGCCCGTACTCCTCGAAGACCTCCCGTGCGGCGGCGAAGACCCGCTCGTGGTTGCGCCGGGCGTCGGCCCGTCTGCGGGGGGCGTCCAGCCCGTTCTGCTGCGGAGTCGTCTGCACCGGATTCACCCGTTCATTGTGCCTGCCGTGCCTCCCGCAGTGTTTCCTGCCGTGTCTCCCGCAGTGTTTCCCGCCGTGTCTCCTGCCGTGCCTCGTGGCGGGGACGCCGGGAGCGCCGGGAGCGTGGGCGCAAGTGGACCTGAGAGTCCGGTTATGCTGGCGGCGGCAATCGGACCCGTGAGTCCGAATCCTGCTGTTCCTGGAGTGGTGATGACCGCATCGACGAGCGGCGAGCGCGCCCCGCTCACCGACCCGACCCGCCGGCTCGTGGCGGCGACCCGAGAGATCGCCCCCGTGCTGCGCCGCACCGCGGACGCGGCCGAGCGCGACAGCCGGCTGACGCCCGAGGCCGAACGGGCGCTGCGGGAGGCGGGCCTGTTCCGCCTCGGCGTACCGAAACGCCGGGGCGGTGAAGAGCTCGCGCCCGCCGACAGCCTGGACGTGTCGGCCGAAGTGGCGTCGGCCTGCCCGTCGAGCGCCTGGGTGGTGATGGTCTCGTACGTGGCGCAGCAGATCGCCGCCTCCTTCGGACAGCGGGCGTGCCAGGACTTGTGGGGCGACGGTCCCGACGTCCCCATGTGCGGGGTGTTCGCCGGCACGTCAGCCGCCTCCGCGCCCGTCGAGGGCGGGCTCCTCGTCTCCGGCTCCTGGGCCTGGGCGTCCGGCAGCCACCAGGCCGACTGGGCCCTGCTCGGCGTCCCGCTGCCGGGGGAGCCGGGTGCCGGGACCGAACGCGGACTGGCGCTCGTGCGGACCTCCGCCCTCGCCATCGAGAAGACCTGGGACATGGCGGGCATGCGCGGCACGGGCAGTGACACCCTGGTCGCCGACGAGGTCTTCGTCCCGTACCACCGGCTGAGGCGCTTCGCCGACGTCCTCCAGGGCCGGGGACTGCCCGAGGAGCCGTTGTACCGGATCCCCCCGGGATCCATGACGGTCGTCTCCATGGGACCGCTGCTGGGCATCGCGAGGGAGGCCCTCCGGCTCACCCTGGAGACCGTCGGGAGCGGCAAGCCGATGGCCATGTCGCTGCACGCCCGGCTCGCCGACTCGCCCAGCGTGCAGGCGGCGCTCGCCGAGGCGGCCACCCTCATCGACTCCGCCCACCTGCACCTGGGGCGCTCGGCGGAGTTCATCGCCACGGCGGCGGCCGCCGGAAGCACCCCCACGCTGGTCGAACGGGCGCGGGTGCGGATGGACGCGGGACACGCCGCCACGTGCCTGCGCCAGGCGATGCAGGCCCTGCTGACCGTCAGCGGAGCGGGCAGCTTCTCGCTCACCAGGATCCTCCAGCGCCACTGGCGCGATCTGGAGACCGGGTCCCGGCATCCCACGCTCAACCCCGGGCTGGCCACGGAGATGTACGGCCGGGCGCTGGTGGGCGACGAGCGGCCGGTCAGCCCCATGGTCTGAGCACCCCGCGCGCGGCCCCCGTATCCGCTCCCACGCCCGCCGGGCGGGCCCACGGCCGTCGCCGTCGCCCGGCGGGCGAGAAAGAAGAGAAGGCACATGTTCGACCTCAGCGCGCCGGCGGACACCGCGGGCACCGTGCGCGAGGTGCTCGGGCACTTCGCGACGGGCGTGGCCGTCATCACGGCCGGCGGGCCGGCCGGCCCGCTCGGCTTCACCTGCCAGTCCTTCGTCTCCCTCTCCCTCGAACCCCTGCTCGTCTCCTTCTCCCCGGCCCGTACCTCGCGGACCTGGCCCCTCATCCGTACGGCGGGCACCTTCGGCGTCAACGTCCTGGCCGCCGGCCAGGCCGACGTCAGCGCCGCGTTCGCCGGCTCCGGGAACGACAGGTTCCACGGGGTGGGATGGTCTCCGGGCCCGGGCGGCGCACCACGGCTGGACGGTGTGTGCGCGTTCGTCTCGTGCGAGCCGTGGGACGAATACGCGGCCGGTGACCACACCCTGGTCCTCGGCCGCGTTCTCGCGCTCGGCGCGGATGCCGCCCGGGAACCGCTCGTCTTCCACCGCGGCCGCTACCGCGCACTGGATCCGGGAGCGCCGTCGCACCCGCGGTGAGCGGGCCGCGTGCCGACACGTATGCCGGGCCGGGGAGGCCGGACACACACCTGGGTGACGAGCCTCACATGAACCCCCACCCATGACACATACGTCCACACAAGTGAGGAAACGAGTACATGCCGACCGAGGCGGTCCCGGACGGCGTCCGCCGCATGGACAGGCTCCGCGGGGGCGCGGTCCGGCGCGAACACCCCACCGCTGCACGAACGGCCGCACGTCGGTGCCGCCCCACGCGGCACCTGAGCGGGAAGAAGCTGATGCACGATGAAGGACGGCACGACCGTCTGGCTCCCGTACCACCGCAGCCGGACACCCGGCCTGCCGGACGGGCTCACCTACGCGTACTGGGACGGGTCCGGCCCGTTGCCGGGTGACCCCGCCGAGGTCCGCTTCCTCGTGGGCCCGCCGGTCCCCGGCGCCGAACGGGTGCTGCGCCCCGTCCTGCCGCGGATGCGCAACCTGGAGGTGCTCCAGCTGCTCAGTTCCGGCTACGACCACATGCTGCCGCTGCTGGACGCGATGCCGCCCGGAACCCGGCTGAGCACCGGGCGCGGCGTGCACCGCGAGGCCACCGCCGAACTGGCGGTCACCCTGCTGCTGGCCCTGTCCCGGGGACTCGACGTGTTCGGTGCCCGCCAGGCCGAGGGGACGTGGCAGCCCGAGTACCGCACCTCGCTGGTCGGCAAGCGCGTCCTGGTCATCGGCTACGGCGCCGTCGGCGCGGCCGTCGCCGCCCGGCTCGGCGCGTTCCGGTGCGAGACGGTCCTCGTGGGCAGCAGCTCGCGCACCACCCCGGCCGGACGTGTGCACGGGGCGGCGGAGCTGCGCGAGCTGCTGCCCACGGCGGACGCGGTGGTGCTGTGCGCGCCGCTGACCGAGCGGACGCGCGGCATGTTCGGCGCGGACGCGCTGGCCCTCCTGAAGGAGGGCGCCCTGCTGGTGAACGTCGCCCGGGGGGAGCTGGTGGACACCGGCGCGCTGGTCCAGGAGGTGCGGGCGGGCCGTATCCGGGTCGCGCTCGACGTGACCGATCCGGAGCCGCTGCCGCCCGGCCATCCGCTGTGGCACCTGCCCGGCGTCCTGATCACCCCGCACGTGGCGGCCTTCACCGACGCGTTCCCGGCGATGACCGAGGACTTCCTGCGCCGGCAACTGCGCCGGTACGCACGGGGCGAGGAGCTGCACAACGTCGTCCTGACGACGGCGGCCGACGGTGACGATGTCGAACGGGCGGCGTGAGCCCATGACGACGTCCACGCACGGTGACCATCTGCGGGTGCTGGGACCCGGCACCGGGCTCGCGCAGGTGTTCGCGTCCTACGAGGGCCACGCCCACGGCGATCCGTCCGCCGCCTGGGAGGCCTTCACCACCGCCTGGAACTGGGCCGCGCCGCTGGCCACCGCCGTAGCCGGCACGGACGTCCGGGACACCCCGGTGGCGCGGCCGGCCGCCGACGGCGGCTTCATCCTGACCGGACGGTGGCACCTGCCGGCGCACGACGGGACCGGATCCTGGCTGGCGCTGCCGCTCACCGGCGGCGAACGGCCGTCCCGGCCGGTCATGGCCTCGCCCGGCGGCCCGGACCTGTTCGCGGTGCCCTCCGAGGTGCTGCGGGGCGCGGTCCACGCCGTCCCGGGCGAGGCCGCCGGGCCCGGACCGGTGTTCCGGCTGGAGGGCGTGCACGTGCCCGCGGGGTTCGCCACCCACGCGGCGGCCGCCCCGCTGCGCGCCGCGGATGCGCCGTTCCTATGGACGGCGGTCGCGGCCCAGGCTCTGGGAGCGGCCCGGCGCATCACCGACGCACTGGCCGCCCCGGCCACGGCGACCGCCCCGGCCACGGCGTCCGGCGCGGCCCGGGGACCGGTGCGTCCCGCCACCGTGGCCGCCGAACTGGCCGCCGTGCTGCACGACGAGCGGCTGAGCCTGGCGGCGGCCCTGCACGGCGCGCCCTCCGCGCGGCTGGGCCTGCCCGCGCCCGCCGAGGAGCGGCTCGCCGCGCGTGTGCTGCGGGCCGGGAACGCCGTCCACCAGGTGGTCGCGTCGGCCCTCGACCACGCACTGGCGGCGTACGGGTACGCCGGTGAGCACCCCCTGGTGCACCTGGTGGAAGCCAGTGCACCGATACTTCAGCAGGTGCGGTACGCGACGCAGCTTCTGCCGCCCGACGACGGAACCTCCCGGAAAGGTGCAAATCTGTGACGACTGTCACATATCAGGGTGAACCTGGTTCCAACTCCGCGACCGCCGCACGTGCCCTGTACCCCGGGAGCGCCGAACTGCCCTGCACGAGCTTCGAGCAGGCCCTGGACGCGGTGACACTCGGCGCCGCCGACGTCGCCGTGATCCCGGTGGACAACTCCGCGGCCGGACGCGTCGCGGACGTGCACCATCTGCTGCCCGAGTCGGGACTGTTCATCGTCGCCGAGTACTTCCTCGCCATCCGCTTCGACCTGATGGGGGTGCCCGGCGCGACCCTGGACCAGGTGGAGTGCGTACGCAGTCACGTCCATGCCCTGGGGCAGTGCCGCAAGCTGCTGCGGGAGGGCGGCTGGCGCACCCTCGTCAGCGACGACACGGCCGGGGCGGCGCGCGAGGTGGCCGAGCTGGGCGACCCGAGGCACGCCGCGCTCGCCCCGCCCGCCGCGGCCGGGCTCCACGGCCTGGAGGTGCTGCGCTCCGGCGTCGAGGACGACCCGGACAACACCACGCGGTTCGTCGTGCTGTCCCGGGACGCCGCCCAGGCCCCCGACACCGGGGAGCCGACGATGACGAGCCTGTTCTTCAGCGTGCGCAACATCCCCAGTGCGCTGTACAAAGCACTCGGCGGGTTCGCCAGCAGTGGCGTGAACCTCACCAAGATCGAGAGCTACCAGATCGGCGCGGGGCTCAACGCCAGCCGCTTCTACGTCGAGATCGAGGGGCACCCCGACGACGAGCGCGTCGCCCTCGCCCTGCACGAGCTGCGGTTCTTCTCCTCCGAGGTGCGCGTCCTGGGTGTGTACCCGGCACATCCGCACCGGCTGAAGGGCTGAACCGGCACGGGTGACGCGCGGGGGGACCCGTGCGGCCAGGGCCGGGGCTCTTCGCCGCCGTCGCCGGGGCGGCGAAGAGCCCCTTCACCAGGACAACGCAGTAGCCGCCCGCGGGGTTCACGGGCGCGGGCATCGCACATGTGCCTGCCCGGCGAGAAACCTGGTCAGGTGGGAAACACAGCCCGGCGAGAAACATGGCGACCTGGTGGCGGCCGGGACCGGGCGGCCTTCTAGGGTGTGGGCATGATCCAGCACCGCAAGGGCCTCGTCCTCGACTTCGGTGGTGTGCTGACGACACCTCTGCTGCCCGCCGCGCTCGCCTTCGAACGGCGCGCGGGACTGGCCGAGGGCACGCTGCTCACCGGCCTGTACCTGAATCCCGAGGGGATCCGGCTCACCGAGGAACTGGAGCGCGGCACGCTCACCCAGACCCAGTGGAACGAGGCGGCCGGACGGCTGCTCGGGATCGCGCCGGACAACCTGATGGGCCGCATCTTCGCCGACCTGCGCCCCGAGACCGCGGTGATCGCCGCGGCGGCCGCCGCGCGGCGGGCCGGGGTGAAGGTCGGCATCCTCTCGAACTCCGTCGGCCTGACCCCGTGGAACCTCTACGACGGGTACGAGGTGGACGACCTCTACGACGCCGTGGTGCTCTCCGAACTCCACGGCACGCGCAAACCCGAGCCGGAGATCTTCCGGCTCGTGCTGGAGCGACTCGGCCTGCCGGCCGAGGAGTGCGTCTTCGTCGACGACACCGAGCAGTACCTTCCCCCCGCGGCGGCACTCGGCTTCACCACCGTCCACGCGGTGGAGCCCGCGCGAACGGTCGCCGCCCTGGAAAACCTGCTCGGCGTCGCGCTGACGGACGCGCGTCCCGAGCCGACGGCCCCTTGAGGAGACACACATGCGACTAGGTCTGGCTCTCCCCACCTTCGGCCCCGACGCCACGCCGGACGGCATGCTGCGCGTCTGCCGCACCGCGGAGGAGATGGGGTACGACTCCCTGTGGACGGGCGACCGGGTCCTCGCCCCCCGCGTTCCGGGCGCCCCCTACCCGAGCCGCGACGGCGTGATGCCCCGCGTCTACGAGAACCACATGGACCCCCTGGTGGCGCTCACCTTCGCCGCGTCGCACACGAGCCGCGTCCGCCTGGGCACGAGCACGCTGAACGGCCTGTGGCAGCCGCCGATCATGCTGGCGCGTTCGCTGACCACCCTCGACGTCCTCAGCCAGGGGAGGCTCACCGTGGGCCTCGGCCTGGGCTGGATGCCCGACGAGTACACCGCGGTCTCCGTACCGTGGCAGGGCCGGGGCGCGCGGCTCGACGAGACGCTGGACGTCCTGGAGGGGTACTGGGCCGACGACGTCTTCGCCCACGAGGGACCGCTGTTCACGGTCCCGGAGACCGTGGTGGGGCTCAAGCCGTGCCAGCGGCCCGGGCCCCCCGTGCTGCTCGCGGCGTTCACCCCCAGGGGCCTGCGGCGCATCGGGCGCAGGCTCGACGGCTGGCTGCCCGGCGCGATGCCGCTCGCGCACCTGATGGGCATGTGGGACACCGTCCTGAAGGAGGCGGTGTGCGCGGAGCGGGACCCGTCCACCCTGCACATCGCCCTGCGCGTCAACCTCGAACTGACCGAGACGAGGACCGGCCCGGAGCAGATGCCCCGTGCGGGCACGCTGGAGCAGTTCGTCGACTACGCGCGGGCCGCGGCCGAGGCAGGGGTGCACGAACTGTTCGTGGACTTCGGGCAGTCGCGCACCTCCCTCAGCGAACGGGTCGACCTGGCCGGCCGCTTCCTCGAAGGGGTCCGCGCAGGCTGATCCGCCGGGCGTTCCGGTCAGCGCAGCGCCCGGTACACCGACGCCGCCGTGAAGCCGTACGCCAGGTGCGGGACGATGTCCGACACCCACGACGTGAGGCTCCAGGTGGTGGGGTCGGTCACCTTCAGGGCGGTGGCCGGCAGGTCGCTGCCGGCCATGGCCGCGGCGGCGAGCAGCGGCCCGGCCGCCCAGACCGGGAGGTTCCCGTCGCGCCGCGCCAACCCGTACGCCACTCCGACCCCGAGGCCGGTGACGTAGCCGAGCAGCGCGCCGAGGGCCTCCTCGCGGTGCTCCTTGTCCTCACCTTCCCCCAGCGGCACCCGGGCTCCGCCGGCGAGTTTCCCCGCGATCGTCGCCGGCACGTTGCTGGACCCCCTGCCGCGCAGCAGCATGTCCCCGTACGAGACGACGTTCAGGGCGGCGGTGCCGGCTGCTCCGGCGAGCAGGCCCTTGGTGAGTGACCGCATGAGATCTCCTTGGCGTGACACATGGGAGTGGGAACCGTCCAGCGATACGACAAAAGAGACATTACCCGTATTGTCGCACCGAAGCAGTGCCATGTGTCTGACGCGGGAGACGTCGAGTCGTCACACCTGTAGGCGTGGGACGCGGTGCCGGGGCGGCCGGGCCGGCCGCCCCGGCATCCGCTACTTCAGCCCGAAGGCCCGTACGACGCGTTGCCGCACGCTGTTGCCGCGGGCGTCGCGCGCGTCCACGCGCAGGCCGGCCAACCGGGCGGTGCGGGGGGCGTCGAGCCGCGTCCGCCACCCGGTGCCCGAGTGCCGCAGCGCCGCGGGCCGCCAGGTGACCCCGTCGTCGTACGAGACCTCCAGGCCCACCGTCCCGATCGCGGCGGTACCGGTGGACCCCGGCAGGTGCGAGGCGGTCACCGTCAGGCCGGCGTGCCGCCCCGCCCGTCCGGAGGCGTCGGTGGCGACCCCGTAGTCGAGCTGGATCAGCGGCAGTTGGGCCTGCTCGCCCGCCGCTCCTGCCCGCGAGGTGAACGCCCACTCGGTCCGGGTGGCGGTGGAGTGGGGCGCGGCCCAGGCGTCACGGGAGTTCTCCGAGACCAGACGGTAGGGGAGCGGGGCCGGGCTCAGCCCGGACACGGTCATGGTGAGCTGGTAGCGGCCCATCTCGCGGACGAGCTCGTCACCCTGGTAGAGCCGCACCTGGTTGTCGACGCCGAAGTTGCCGTACGTACCGCCCAGATGACCGGTGCCCGAGTCGCCCCAGCCGGGGACGGACACGTACAGCTTGTCGTCCTGGCGGACCGGAGCGTTCCCGTCGAGGAGCCGGGGACGCTGGACCGGCCCGAACCAGCTGACCCGGGCCGCGGATCCGGCGCGGTAGGTGACGGCGGGGGCGTACTGCTGCTGCTCGGCCGGGATCTGCGCCCGGTCCGACCAGGGCTCGCCCGCCGTGACCCAGTCCGTGCGGTCACCCCGGGCCGGGGCGTCCGAGGGGTTCAGGGCGCTGCCGCCCGCCGGTGTGACGTCGTCGCGGTTCTCCAGCGCCCGCCCGGCACGGTAGTTGCGGAACGAGACGTCGACGCGGGCCAGTTCGCGCCGGCCGGTCCGGTGGACGAGGTCGGCGGGGACGGCGCCCCGGTAGTCGTGGGCGAGGTCGTAGACGTACTCGGTGACGGGGTGCGAGGTGACCGAGAGGGGGGCAGGGGCGTGGCCGGACGTCCGGGCGATGAGGCGTTCGCCCTCGTCGTGGGTGAGCATGGCGACGGTCAGCGGCGGGGGATCCGCCGGCAGCCAGGGGGAGTCCTCCCACGGTTGCAGCCGGCCGTCACCGTCGTTCACGACCAGGAGCAGCCGGGCGCCCGCCGCGGCTGCCGCCGCGGCCTGCCGCGGCACGGGCACCGTGTCGTCGCGGCGTACCACGGCGGCCTTTCCCCGGACGTCGAGCGAGCTGTACGCGGCGGGGGCGCCGTCGCCCGCGAAGACCGTGCCGAGGCGGTGGTGTCCCTCGGGCAGCGGGGTCGCTCCGGGCGCGGCGCGCAGATCGTCGAAGGCCCCGTCGCCGGAGGCCACCGACAGCGCCGGCTGCCGCAGCCGCCACCGCGTACCGAACACGAACTCGCCCTCCCGCACCTCGCGTCCGGTGGGCAGGGCCCAGACGCTGTCGTAGGAGGCGTCGGTCCAGCGGGAGGCCGAGGACCAGTCGTCGTCGGCGAAGCCGCGGTAGAGGTCCACGCGGGAGCCGTCGGGCGTGCTCGGGTCCGGCGTCACGGCCCTCACCTGGCGGGCCCTGGTGCCGTCGAAGACCGCCGTGCGGTCCTGTCCCAGGTCGATGTCGGTGACGGCCAGCAGGCCCTGTCCGACCGAGTGCGGACCGTGGGCGCCCTCCAGGGGCGTGTCCAGCCACGCGGTGTAGGAACCCGGCGGCAGCCGGAGGTCCACGGTCCCGGAGCCGTCGAGCGCCAGGGGCAGCCAGAACTTCTTCGCCGTGAGGATGACGGTGCCGCCGGCCGGCCGTCCGGCGCGGTCCTTCGCCTTCAGCGTGAGCCGGTGGCGCTCGCCCTCCTTGGCCGCGCTCAGCGACGTACGGGCGCGGACGGTGCCCGAGTCGTCGGCCGCCGTCAGGAAGGCGGCCGACGCCCGGTCGGCGACGACCTGGTCGTAGTGCGCCGTCACGGTGACCGCGGCGGTGCCGTGCGCCGGGACGGACAGCCGGTCGGCGGAGACGGTGAACGGACCGCCGGCCGTCAGCCGCAGGGCGACCGGCCGGTCGGACGTGTTGGTGTACGTCACCTTCCGTTCGGCGGTCGTGCCGGCGGGGGTCGGCCAGGAGTGGAAGCCGAAGTCGGCGCCGCCGGTCGCGAACACGGTCGCCGTCGTGGTGGCGGCGATGTCCAGGCGGCCGGTGCCGGCCTCGAACGGGGTGTACCGGGGCGTCGCCGCCGTCGTGCCGACGAGGGCGTCCTTGAGCTGACGGCCGCTGAAGTCCGGGTGCTCCGCGGCCAGCAGGGCCGCGGCCCCGGCGACGTGCGGCGTCGCCATCGAGGTGCCGCTCAGGGTCTGGTACGGGCCCGAGCCCTCCGGCGCGTACTGGGAGCGCGCGGCGAGGATGTCCACGCCGGGGGCGGTGAGGTCCGGCTTGACGCCCCGGTCACCGGGACGCGGGCCCCGGCTGGAGAAGTCCGCGAGCGTGTCGGAGTCGTCGACGGCTCCTACCGTCAGGGCGGCTTCGGCCACCCCGGGAGCGCCCACGGTGTAGCCGTCGGGGCCGGAGTTGCCCCCGGCGACCGTGAACAGCGCCCCGGTCTCCTCGCTGAGCCGGTCGACGGCCATGCTCAGCGGGTCGGAGCCGTCGGTGGACGGGCCTCCCAGGCTCATGCTGATGATCTTCGCGTGCTGGTCGCGGGCCGCCCACTCCATGCCGGCCAGCACCCAGGAGTCCTGCCCCGAGCCGTCGTCGGAGAGCACCTTGCCGATGTGCAGCCGCGCGCCCGGCGCGACCCCCTTCTCCCGGCCGCCGGACGCGGCACCGGTGCCGGCGACGGTGGAGGCCACGTGCGTGCCGTGGCCGTTCGCGTCGGTCACTGACTCACCGGGCACGAAGCCCGCGGTGGCGGCGATCCTGCCGGCGAGGTCGGGGTGTCCGGTGTCCACACCGGTGTCGAGCACCGCGACGTCCACGCCTTCGCCGGTGTCGCCGGAGGCCCACACCCGCGGTGCCCCCACCTGCGCGGTGCTGTCGGCGAGAGCGGCCTTCACCTTGCCGTCCAGCCAGATCTTGGCGATGCCGCCCTGGAGCCGGGGCCGCCGGCCGGCGTCCCGTGCAAAGGCGCCGCCGGTGACCGACGTCCAGAACGCCGCCGAGCGGTCCACGGTCAGCGCCGCGCCTTCGATGCTGTCCAGCGCGCGCGTCGTGCGGGCCCCCCGCGGTGCCGTCCGGCGACCGGGGGCCGCGTCGGTGTAGGTGACGATGAGCGGCAGCCGGTCGCGGTGCGCGTCGTCGTAGCCGTCGGCCAACAGCCGGGTGACGTCGAACAGTTCGCGGTCCAGCAGGCCGGCGGCGACGTACGGCAGCGCGTCGCGGGGCTAGACGTAGGTGTTCCGCCCGCTGCGGTGGGTCTCGAAACCGGTGTAGCGGCCCTCGGGGTCCTGCACCAGGTGGCTCAGCGTGCCGTCGGGGCCCGTACGACGGCGACCGTGTCACCGGTCACCAGGGTCACCCGGGGTGCGCCGGGCGGGACCGCCGCCGGGGCGGTGGCAGCGGCGGGCGGCGGGACGGGCGGTTCGGCGGCCGGGAAGGCCGGGGCGGGTGACGCCGCCAGCACCGCGAACACGGCGCACAGCGTCGTCCACCCGCGCCTGCGCCAAGGCAGACGCGGCACGACAGGTCCCTTCGTAGGAGGTGGTACGGGATGCCTGAATCACTCGGCAGCCGGCCCTGCGCACATGTCACCGCGCTCTGGCGCGGTTGTGCCGTGACGCCAAGGGGACACGGGGAGCGGGCCGGTGCGGACCGGTCCGACCCGGAATGTGTGTGCGCCCTCGCTGGTTTCCCTGGAACACCCACCCCGTCCGCCCCCTCGGCGCCGCGCGCGCCGCGGGGCGGGTACGGCCGGTCGAACGCATCGATGGGAGAAGCCTTGAAGCGCACCGACTCCGCCCCTGAGCCGTCCCGACTCCGTCGCGTCCGCCTCCCCGGGACCGTGGCCCCGGCCTCGTCGTCGGTGCCCCGGCGCCACCGTGACGAGGAGACACAGCAGACCCCGGCGCCGGACACGGCCCGGCAGGTCGTGGAATGAGCTGAGCGACGGCGGACGACCACACCGCCGCGGCGGCGGCCGACGGGCCCCGGATGACACATGTGCCCATGTGCCACCCGGGGCCCGTCGGTATGTCGGGAGAGGGTGTCAGGAGGCCCCGACGCCGTTCAGCAGGGTGTCGACGACGAGGTCGGCGGCCTGTCCGGGACTCAGCTCGGGCATCTGCCGGGACACCAGGTGCACCAGCTGGGGCAGCAGCGCGCCGGCCCACCCCTCGGGCAGACCGGGGCGCAGCAGACCCTCGTCGGTGGCGCGGGCGAGGAAGGCGTCGACCTCGCGGACGGCCGCGTCGCGGCGTGCGGGGACGGCGGCGTCGGCGAGCATCCGGCTCAGGTCGACCGGCCAGGTGCGGTTCACGACGATGATGTTCTCGACGTAGCGGTGCAGGGCGACGGCGACGGGTGCCTCGCGGAGCCGGGCGTCCTCGATGGCCTCCTCGATGGCCGTGAGGCGGGCGTCGTAGATGGCGGCGAGGAGTTCCTCGCGGGAGGCGAAGCGCCGGTAGACGGTGCGCCGGTCCACGCCCGCCTCGGCGGCGATGCTCGCGATGCTCGCGCCGGGGTCGGCGGCGAGCATACGGGCTCCGGTGGTCAGGACGGCTTCCAGGTTGCGTGCTGCGTCGGCTCTCACCGCACCGAGTCTAGGCCAGGAAATGTGGAGCCTCGCACAGTTAGAGCCACTGGAGTGTGTAAGTGCATCGAGTAAGTGCTACATTCAAGTGACAGATAAGCGAGGTATTGCGGTCGCGCTGAGGCTGTTGTTCTGTGCCACGGCCAGCGCGCCCGCCCACCACTTCCAGAAAGGCACCTTCGATGCCGAAGACACAGCAGTCCTCCTCACCCCGCAAGGGGGGTGTCGCCGCCGCGATGAGCGCGCTGATCCTCGCGGTCCTGCTGGCGGCCCTGGACCAGACGATCGTCTCGACGGCGCTGCCCCGGATAGCGGAGGACCTGAACGGGTTCGACGACATCGCGTGGGTCAGCGCCGCCTACCTGCTCGCGTCGACGGCGGTCACCCCGCTGTGGGGCAAGCTCGGCGACATGTTCGGCCGCAAGCGCCTGTACCTGGCCTCGACCTCGATCTTCCTGATCGCGTCGGTGGCCTGCGGCCTCGCCCAGAACCTGCCCGAGCTGATCGGCGCCCGGGTGCTCCAGGGCGTGGGCGGCGGCGGCATGATCGTGCTGACCTTCGCCCTGGTCGGTGACATCGTCGCGCCGGGCGAACGCGGCCGGTACCAGGGCATGTTCGGTTCGGTCTACGGCGTCGCCAGCATCGTCGGCCCCCTGCTCGGCGGTGTCTTCACCGACCAGCTGTCCTGGCGGTGGGCCTTCCTGGTCAACCTGCCCTTCGGCATCGTCGCCCTGGCCGTCGCCGCCCGTGCGCTGCCCGCCGCGACCCGCGGCGCCAAGGCCCGCGTCGACTACGCCGGCGCCACCGTCCTGGCGGGCATCGCCACCGGCCTGGTCCTGATCACCTCGTTCGGTGAGCGCTGGGGCTGGGGTTCGCCGGCCATCGTCGGCCTGATCGTCGCCACCGTCGCCCTCGGCGCGCTGCTGGTGCCGGTCGAGCGCCGCGCCGCCGCCCCGGTCCTTCCCCCGGCCATGCTGGGCTCGCGGACCGTGGTCTTCTCCTCGCTGATCGGGTTCTTCGCCAACGCCGCGATGTTCGCCGTCCTGGTCTACCTGCCGACCTACCTCCAGATCGTCCACGGTGTCTCCGCCACCCTGTCCGGCATCTACATGCTGCCGCTGGTCGCCGGCCTGGTCGTCAGCCAGTCCCTGGCCGGACGCTGGGCCGCGCACGTCGAGCGGCTGCGGGTGATCCTGCTCGCGGGGCTGGCCGCCAACCTCGCCGGACTGCTCCTGCTGGGCACGATCGGGGCCGGCACCCGCACCCTGGTGCTGAGCGTCTACTTCCTGATCACCGGCGTCGGTATCGGCATGGTGCCCATGGTCGTGCTGACCACCGTCCAGAACAGCGTGCCCGCCACCGACCTCGGCGCCGCCAGCGCCGTGGTCACCTTCGCCCGCTCCATCGGCGCGGCCTTCGGCGTCGCCGTCTTCGGCACCCTGCTCAACACCGGCTTCGCCCACCGCACCCACGCCCTGCCCACCGGCGGCGGCTTCGACGCCACCCGCCCCGACACCATCGGACAGCTGCCCGCCGCGCTGCGCGAGACCGCGCTGGACGCCTTCGCCCACGCCACGGCCACGGGGTACCTCTGGATCGCGCCCACCCTCGCCGTCGGCATCGTCCTCGCCGTCCTCCTCCGGCCCGCCCGGAAGTCCGCCCCCGCCGCCCCCGCGGCCGACGACGCCCGCCTCACCGCCGAGGACGCCGCCAAGGCCGCCTGATCCCCCCGCACCACGTCCTCGAACGGCCGACGCCCGCACCGGGTGCCGGCCGTCGGCGTGTCCGGACGCCCACGGCCGCCGGCCGGTGCCCGCTACGCGTCACGCTCGTCCGGTGCGCTCTCCGAGAGCCGCTTCAGCTGCGCGATCCACAGGGTGTTCAGGCGCCGTGCCCACACGGGGGACAGCGCGGCGAGGGACTTGGCCACGGGACCGCGGACGACGTTCTCCGTCACGACATGGGTGCCGCCCGCCACGGCGGTGAACAGCCACGCCTGGTACAGCTGCACGCCCGCGCCGACGCCCGACCAGCCGAGCCGGCGGTGCGGTTCGTGTTCTCCCACGAAGATTTCGAAACGCTGCTCGTGGAAGACCACCTCGAAGGTCCGGGGAAGCGTCCCGGTCCGCGCCCCGGTGATGCCCGGGACCCAGTCCGGCCACCGCGTCACCTCGGCGAGCAGGGCGAAGGCCGTGGCGGGCGGGGCGTGCACCACGGCCTGCGCCTGGCAGAAACCGTGGGCCTGGTCGGGCGAGAAGCCCGACGGCCAGTGGATGTCCGGATGACCATCCGGGGCATCGAGCATCCGGTTCCCCTCTCGCGCGGCCCGGCGGCTCAGGTACGGCCGCCGTGGGAGGACGGTCCGAGCAGGCCGTTCCCGCCTCCACTCTGCGTGACCGCGCGCGGAGCGGCATACGTCAAATGACTGAGCGGACGCCTCGTCACCCGCCTTGTCCGGCGGGCGCTCAGTCGTCCTGTTCGAGGTCGAGGCCGGACAGCGCGTCTCTCAGCGCGGCCCGCGAGGTGATGCCCAGCTTGGGATAGATCTGGTAGAGGTGCGTGCCGATCGTGCGGTGGGACAGGAACAGCCGCTCCGCGATCTGCTTGTTGGTCAGTCCCGTCGCCGCGAGCGTGGCGATCTGCAGTTCCTGCGCGGTCAGCGCCACGGGGCCCGGCCTGGTGGCGGCCGGCGCGGACAGCCCGCTCGCGCGCAGCTCGGCCGCCGTGCGGGCCGCCCAGGGCTTGGCTCCCAGCCGCTGGAACACCTCCAGCGCCTGGGTCAGCTGTTCCCTGGCCTCCGCGGTGGCACGCAGGCGCCGGAGGCGTTCACCGTGGAAGAGGCGCACCCGTGCCGCGTCGAAGGGCCAGCGCTCCGGCCCCGGCAGGGACAGGGCGCGTTCGAAGAGGGCGACGGACTCCTCGCCGGTGGCGGTCAGCGCCTCGCAGGCCAGGACGAGCAGCTCCAGCCGGGGCGACAGCCCGGCCATCGCCGAGGCGCGCATCGCCGCCGCGTGGGCCGCGGCCTCCTCCTCCCGGCCGGTCCGGATGGCGGCCTCGACCAGGTCCATCGTGCCCCACATGGCGATCGGCACGTAGGGGGCCACGGTCCCGGGCGTGCTGAGCGTGCAGGCGTGCTGATAGGCGGTCTCGAAGTCGCCGCTGCCCAGGGCGGCCAGCGCCCTGGCGTGGCAGGCGAAGAACCGGGCGCCGTGGGCCCCGCGGGGCGTCGCCCACCGGACGATGTCCTCGGTCAGTGCCGCGGCGGTCTCCGCGTCGCCCTGCGCCGCGGCCACGACGGCCTGGATGTAGTCGAAGTACCACGCGAAGAAGCGGTAGTCGTGGTTGGTGCACAGCGTGTGCCCCTCGGCGGCCAGTTGCGCGGCGTCGTCCCAGCGGCCCAGGTGGTAGTAGTCCAGGCCCAGGTGCATCAGCGCGCCCAGGTGCCGGCGGACGGGCGCGGTGCCGGCGCGGCCCTGCTCGATCAGCCGGCGCGTGGCCCACCGGAAGTCGCCGAGCCGGTCGGGGAAGACCGAGGCGGTGCCGACGCGCACCACGCGGGTGGGATCGTCCCCTACGGTGGCGATCAGCTCCGCCAGGCGGGGCAGGGCCGGGGCACCGGTGCGTGCCGGGTCGGCGAAGGTCTGGGAGATGACCGAGAGCAGCTCCGGCGGCCCGGGGACCAGCCGGTCCATGAAGACGAACAGCGGCTCCCACAGCTCGGCGGCACCGGCGTACCAGCACAGCAGCACCAGCAGGTGCAGGGCCTCGATCAGGGCGTCGTCACCGGCGTCCCAGCCGTGGTCCCCGGACTCGATCGCCCCGACCAGCAGCCGGTACGCGGTGTCGATGTCGCCGTCCCTGTTGATCAGCAGGAACGCGGACGCGGCCGCCGCGTGCAGCGACTGCTGTCCGGTGCCGGGATGGACGAGCCGGGCCCCGGCGAGCAGTCGCGAGGCGTCTTCCAGTTCACCGCTGGAGTCCACGCCGACGTAGGCCGCCTCGGCCAGCCGGCGGCTCTCGTCGGCCGCCGTGGGGCTCAGCCCGGCGGCCCGGGTCAGCGCCGTCACCGCGCCGAGGGCGTCCCCGCGCCGCAGCCGGCGGCGCGCGGCCTCCTCCAGCAGGGCCGCGACGGTCTCGTCCGGGCCCACGGCCGCCTCGCCCAGGTGCCAGGCGCGGCGCTCCAGCTGTTCGCCGAGCACGCCGGCGAGCGCCTGGTGGGCCCGCCTGCGTTCCGAGGCGGTCGCCAGCTCCACCACCGCGGAGCCGATCAGCGGGTGCCGGAAGGACAGCCGCCGGTTGTCCGCCGAGATCGTCACCAGCCGGTCGCGTTCGGCAGGGGCCAGGTCGTCGACGCCGGCCCGGCCGGCCGCGGCGGCCTCGATCGCGGTCAGGTCGCCGGTGCCGTCGAGGGCCGCGATCAGCAGCAGCTCACGGCTGCGGCCGGGCAGCGCGGCCACGCGCGAGGCGAACATGGTCTGCAGGCGCTCGGTCAGGGGCAGCACGGTGGGCACCGCCGCCAGGGTCGCCCGCTGCTCGGTGGAGAGCGCCACCGGCAGCTCCACCAGCGCCAGCGGGTTGCCGCGTGCCTCGGCGGCGATGCGGCGCCGTACCGCGGGGGAGATGTCGGGATGGGCGAGCGCGAGCAGCTCGGCCGACGACGCGTCGTCCAGCGGCCTGAGCCGGTGCTCGGTCAGGCCGCTCGACTCGAAGAAGCTGTCGGAGCCCTCACGGGAGGCCGCGAGGAAGCCGATCCGGCTGCCGACGAGCCGGCGGGCCACGAAACCGAGGACGGCGGTGGTCGCCCGGTCCAGCCACGGCAGGTCGTCCACGACGACCAGCAGCGGCGTCTCGGCGGAGATCAGCCGCAACAGCAGCAGCACCGCGGTCGAGGTCAGGAGGCGGTCGGGAGGCGGTCCGCTGCCGATGCCGACGGCGACCCGCAGGGCGTCGCGGTGCGGGTTGTCCAGGACGTCCAGGTAGTCGAAGAGGGGCACGAGGAGCTGGTTGAGGCCCGCGTAACTGATGTCCGCCTCGAACTGCACGCCGGCCGCGCGCAGCACCCGGACGCCGTTGTGCACGGCGCCCGTGGCCACCGCGTCGAGCACGGCGCTCTTGCCCACCCCGGCCTCGCCCGACAGCAGCATTGCCGCTCCCTGGACCTCGGAGCCGGCGAAGAAGGACTGGATGAACGAGAGGTCCGCTTCGCGTCCGACGAGCCGTGTCGAGGCCGGGCAGACGGTCGGATCCAGGTCATTCATCGGGCTGCCTCCAACGGCCGTTGTACGGAGGCCCGGTGTTCCGTGCCGACCTGGCTGTGCCTGCGCCCGGCTCCGTGCGGCCCATGCAATCACTGGAGTCTAAAGGACGTCCATAATCGGCCAATCCTTTTGGGCTGCCGTTCGCCGCCCCGTCTCGCGGCCGGGGCGGGGCCGGTCCCGCGCGGAGCAGTACTTATTACGGCGTAATAGCCGGGGCCGGGGAGACGCCGGTGCGGGCACGGGGTGACGTGCCGTGGCCGGAACCGGTGCGGGTCGTCCCGTGCGCGCCGTGCGTCGCGCCACGGGGTCAGGAACGGCGCAGCAGATCGGCGGCGCGCTCGGCGATCGCGTACACGGTGGCGTTGGTGTTGTTGGAGGGGATGGCGGGGATGACGGAGGCGTCGGCGACCCGCAGGCCGTCCAGCCCGCGCACGCGCAGCGCGGAGTCGACGACACAGGCGTCGTCCTCGCCCATCATGCAGGTGCCCACGGGGTGGCAGTACGAGCTGAAGTACCGGCGGGCGTGGTCGGCGATGGACTCCTCGTCCACCGCGGCCAGCCCGGGACTGACCTCCTCGATCCCCCACGCGGCGAGCGCGGAGGACCAGGCGATCCGGCGGGCCGTCCTGATGCCCGACAGCACCGCCCGGACGTCCTCCTCCTCGGTGAAGTAGCGGGGGTCGATCGCCGGCGGCGCGTAGGGGTCGGCCGAGGTGATCCGCACGGTGCCGCGACTCGCCGGCCGCATCGGCGAGATGCCGATGGTGAAGCCGTTGTCCACCGGGGCGACCGGATTGGGCACCGGGATGTCGATGAAGATGATCTGCACGTCAGGGCCCGCGGCGTCGGGCGTGCTGCGCAGCAGCCCCAGGATCTCGCCGTGGTTGTTGCGGGCCGGGGGCACCGGCCGCTGGGCCCGGTAGACGAGGTTGGCCCGCGGGTGGTCGTGCAGGTTGTGCCCCACGCCGGGCAGCGCGTGGAAGACCTCGACCCCGGCCTGCCTCAGCTCGTTCTCGGCGCCGATGCCGGAGCGCTGGAGGATCAGGGCCGACCCGATGGTCCCCGCCGTCAGCACCACCTCTCCGGCCGCCCGCACGGTGTGGGTGCGTCCGTGGGCGCCGTACTCCACGCCGACGCAGCGCTGTCCCTCGAAGATCAGCCGGTGTGCCGCCGCGTCCGTGATCACATGGAGGTTGGGGCGGTTCAGCGCCGGGGTGAGGTAGGCGTCGGCGGCGCTCTGCCGGCGCCCGCCGACGATGTTGAGGTCGACCGGGGCGAAGCCCTCCTCCAGGCCGCCGCTGATGTCGTGGGCGCGGCGGTGTCCGGTCTCGAGGGCGCCCTCGAGGCAGGCGAGCAGGATCTCGTTGGGCTGCTGGGCCGGAGCCACGGTGAGCGGGCCGGAGGTGCCGCGCCCGGGGGCCCCGCCGAGGGCGGTCTCGCTGCGCTGGAAGTAGGGGAGCAGGTCGTCGAAGGTCCAGCCCTTGGCGCCGTGCTCGCTCCAGCTGTCGTAGCCGGTGCGGTGGCCGCGGGCGAAGACCATGGCGTTGATGGCGGAGGAACCGCCCAGGCCCCGGCCTCGCGGCAGCGGCACGGGGGCGCCGGAGACCCGCTGGACCACGGTCGTGTCGCCCCAGCCGGCTTCCGAGGCGGCGAGCGAGGGCCAGGCCGGCGGGTGGGCCACCGCGTCCGGAAGGTCGGCGGGGCCGGCCTCCAGCAGCAGCACGTGGAGGTCCGGGTCCTGGGTCAGACGTGCGGCGAGCACGCAGCCGGCCGTTCCGCCGCCGACGATGACGACGTCATAGGCGGGTTCATGTGAAGACATGGTGGGTCCGTTCTGGCTGAATCAGTGATCCGCAATCAACGGTATCATCGGTACATATCAGTGCTCCGTAAACACGTGTACCGGGTGGACGCACGTTCCGGAAGGCGGCACACGTATTCCGTTGCCGAGGGCGGGGTAGGACGTACGCACACAACAGAAGGTGAGGGAGTTGCGGTGACGGATCTCGCGGCTGCGGTCGAATCGGTGGAACAGCTCTCCACGGTCTGGCGCGCCATGGTGCTCGACCGGGACGCGGAGGCGGACGTACGGGACCTGCCGGGTCTCGCCGTCCGCTGGGCCGACTGCCGGTTCGCCTTCTGGAACGCGGTCACCCTGAACGAGGCCGGGGCGGACGCGGAACTGCTGGACCTGCGCCTGGGCCAGGCCGCGGACATCATGCGGTCCAAGGAGCGGCCCGGCTTCCTGTGGCTCTTCGAGGACCTGCTCGCGGACGACGCCCGCGCGGCGCTGGAGGAGGCGGCGGGACGCGCCGGCCTGGTCCATGCCTTCCCCGGCACCGGCATGGCCGGCGACCTGCTGCCCATCCCCGAGCCCCACCACCCGGACCTCACCTTCCAGCGGGTGACCACCGACGCCGAGCTGCGCGCCTACGCGGACATCAACTCGCGCGCCTACGGCTTCGACCTGGAGGACGGCCGGGACGGGCTGGCCGGCTCCACGCTGTGGAAGCGGGAGGTGTACGCCTACCTGGCACTGCGGGACGGCGTCCCGGTCGCGTGCGCCGCGACCGTCGAGGCGCGGGGCCGCCTGTTCGTGGTGCTGGTCGCCACCGAACCGGACCAGCAACGCCGGGGGTACGGGGAGGCGGTGACCCGCAAGGCGCTGTACGAGGGTGCCCGCGCCACCGGGCTCACCCGGGCCACCCTGCACGCGACCGTCGCCGGGGCGCCCGTGTACCCGAGGATCGGTTTCGAGCCGAACTCGCCGATGCGCTTCTACGCGCTGGCGGACTGAGCCGGCAGCACGTGTGGCGCACACCGGCGGCGCCGCGACCGGCGGACCGGCGGCACACCCCTGCCCTTCCGGACGAGGCCGCCGTGACTGCCCGTCGCGGGCGCGGCAACCGCTCCCGCGCACCGTCAAGTGACTGATGCGCGCGGTTTGTCCCCTGCGGCAGGCTGAGGCAGGGCCGGCGCTCCGGCGAGCCCGTCGGCTCCGGGACCGCCCACGACTGCCGGGAGCGGCACGTCCGACACGGAGAAGAGGACCTGGCGTGACACCGATCGAGCAGCACCCCTCGCTGACGAGCAGCAATCCGATACTCTCCCGGCCGCAGTTCGAACGGCGGGGCGGACAGAAGACGGCGGCCAGGGACCCGCGGGCGGGGATCGCCGTCGCACGGGACCGGATCAGGGTGGGCAGCGACTGGGAGCAGGCGCACGCCGAGGAGGCCGCCCCGCTGCCCGTCCACGTCGGCGACCTCATGAGCATGGACGGCGTCCTGCCCCGCGCGGCCGCCGGTCTCGCGGTCACGGCCCTCACGGCCGTGCTGTCGTGGACCCTGCTGCCGCTCGCCGCGCTCGGTACGGCCGCGTCGTACGGCGTCGCCGCCGGTGCCGGGCTGCTCGCGGCGGCGCTGGTGGTGGTCCAGCGCCGCGGTAATCCGCCGTCCGCGCCCCTGGCCCTGACGTTCGCGGCGTTCCAGGGCGTGTTCCTCGGCGTGCTGTCGACGACGGCCTCCCGCCACCTGTCACCGGGTCTCTTCGTGCAGACCGTGCTCGGGACGATGGCGGCCTCCGCCGCGCTCCTCCTCGCCCGCGCACTGCACTGGATGCGGGCGAACCGCCGGTTCTACGGCTTGGCGGGCGCCGCGCTGCTCGGAGTGGGCCTCCTCGCCCTGGCGGACTGGTTCCTCCACCCCCTCATGGGCGCGGACGGCCTGGGCCTGCGTCCCCTCGGCCTCGGCGCCGTCATGGGGGTGCTGGGCGTCACCCTCGGGGTGTCCTTCCTGCCCCTGCACGTGCGGCAGGTGGAGAACGGCATCACGTACGGCGCGTCCCGTGACCAGTCCTGGCCGGCCGCGTTCGGGCTCACGCTCACCCTGGTGTGGCTGTACGTGGAGACCGCGCGGCTGCTCACCCTCTTCCCGGGCGACGAACTCTACTGAGCCTTGATCAGCACCGTGGCCAGCAGTCCGGCGGTGTACGCGACGCAGTAGTAGCGCAGGACCGGCTGCCGGGGCGAGAGCCGGAGCAGCACCAGCGCGAACACCGCCGTCAGGCCGACCACGAACGGATCGAACCCGGCGTTCTCGAAGGCCAGGTTGGCGGTGATGCCCGCGGCGATGAACAGGGCGTTCACGCTGATCAGGACGTTGTCCCAGGCACGCGGCGCACGGTCGGTCGGGAAGAGGAACTGGGCCAGCATGACCGTGGTGTTCAGCACCGTGAACCCGGCGAGGAAGACGGCGTCGGAGAACACGTCGTCGTTGAAGGCGACGACACGGCAGATCGAGGGCAGGCTCTCGGCGCAGAACCGTCCGTGCAGGTAGTTGGTGACCTCGTGGTCGCCGAGGCTCAGGGCGTACAGGTACGCGCCGGCCGTGAACAGGGCACCGAGCGCGAGCAGGCCGCCGCGCCGCCGCGGCCGGCCGTCCCGCACCAGGTGGGCGGTGACCAGGTAGTACAGCAGGACGGTGCACAGGCCGAGGGCCATGTTGTCGATCTCGACCCAGCGCAGGAACCGGTTGTCCGCGACGAACGCGAGGGTGCCGCCGGCCTTCCTGTTGACGGAGATGAGCACGACCACCAGCGAGTCGAGGGTGAGCAGCAGATGCAGCCTGCCGTGCGCGAGGCGGGACCCGGGGAGGTTCACGTCCTGCGCCGGGTCTCGCCGGGACCCTCGGCGTCCTGCGCGGCGGACGCGGGGCACATCCCGCGGATGAGCACGTCGAACAGCCGCGCGGCGCGGGTGCGCTCCTCGTCCTGGGGGCCGACGTGCCACAGGGGGCCGAGCAGCACGAGCACGTCGTCGGCCGTCGTTCCGGGAAGGATGGTGCCGGCGGCCTCGTTGGCGCGCACCAGCGACGTCAGGGCGTCCAGCAGCGGCCGGTACGGCTCACGGCACTGCTCGGTCATGGCGGCGGTGGCCCCCCGCATCGCCTCCGCGAACTCGGGTGTGCTCCGCCCGAGGTCCAGCAGGCGCTCCAGCCACACCCGCAGCGCGTGCGGCGGGGTCAGGGTCGTCAGCAGCGCGGGCACCGCGGTGACCAGCTCGTCCACCTCCGTCCCGTACACCTGCAGCATCAGCGACTCGCGGGTCGGGAAGTGCCGGTAGAGCGTCCCCTGGCCCACGCCCGCCCTGCGCGCGATGGACTTCAAGGAGGTGTCGCCGGGGCAGGCGAGTGCCTCCGTCGCCGCCTCCAGGATGCGCAGCCGATTGGAGCGTGCGTCCGATCTCATCGATGCTCCGGTCTCTTTCCGTGGTGATGCCGTCGGGCGGCTCGGGCGGCGCCCGGCAGGGTGGTGACATGCCGCACACATGGCTGTGGTATCCCGGCACTCCGAGTCGTGACACCCGCACTCGTCGAGCCGGTGCAGCGAACACCTGCGAGACACATATCCTGAGGGAAATCTACACTCCGCCGCCGTTCCGCGGGCGGTCCGCCCGCGCGGGCACGTCGTCCGGCGAGCGGGACGGACACACACCACCGGCACCGAGCAGAAGGCCCTCGATACCCATGTCCCATGACGCAGTCGCTCCTGCCGCCGTCCCGCGGCCGCACACGTCGGCGGTGGAACGGCTCGGCGAGCTGACCGCCGCCCTCGCCGAGGACCTCGACGGGGGCGGGTGGGCCCCAGCGGCGCTGGAACGGACCCTGGCCTCCCGCCTGCTCGTGGCCTGCGCCGGGGACGGACAGTTCACCCCGGCCCGCCTGCGCGAGACCCTCTGGGAGGGCAGCGTCGCCCTGGCGTACGCCGGCGGTGGCCGGCTGGCCGGGCTCCTTGCCCAGCTGTGCGCGGTCACCGCACAGCCGACTCCGGACGCCGAACCCACGCTGTCCGCCGGCGCCCGCCTGCTGGAACGGGTCGCCCACGGCACACCCGCGGGCGACCGGGACCCCGGAGCAGTCAGATGACGGATGTGTCCGAAACCGCGTCTCCGGAAGACTAATGCCATGAATCACACACCGGGCCTGAAGGGGGAGAGAACATGACGAGGTACCACAGGTGCGGCCGGCCCTGCTGCGACCCTTCGCCGGTCAGGCCGTCGTCCTCCGGGCGCCGGCCCAGGAGCGCCCGTGCGGGCCGGCCCGTTCTCACCCTGGTACAGGGCACGGAGACCCGCCGGACCGTCGAACTGTCCACGCTGACGCGCGAGCCCATGCCGGCCGACGTCCGGGGCGCGATCGTCACGTCGGTCGACGGCAGGCTCATGGCCACCTGGATGCCGCTGAGCGCACCGTCCCGCGTCCCGCAGGGGAGGGTCCTGCTCTCCTGGACGCACGCGGGCGAGGACCGGACCGACGTCACCGCGCACCTGGGCCTCGCCGGGGCCCAGGTGCTGCTCGCGGTCTGGCCCGGCCTGCGCGGTGAGTGGTCGGGCGTCGTCCGTCCCACCGTCGCCGAGGTGACGGAACTGCATGCCGCGCTGCGGCTCGCCACGGTGGTCCTGGACCGGCTGGCCGACTGACGGCCGGCCGGCGGGGGCGTCCGGTGAGGCGCCCCACCACGCCGTGGCCCTCCTCGCACTGACGGCGCAGTCTGCTGAGCTGTGCGGTGCCGGTTGCGGACGTCGCGCGTCGGGCGGCCGGTTGTTACGGCGGTGTGTGTGGCTGGAGCCTGTCGATCGGGGTGCCCCGGGTCCGGGCCGCGGTGCTCGCGATGCCGTGCGGGAGCAAGGGGGCGGGTCCGCCGGCCGCGGCGGTGTGTGTGGCCGTGAGCTTGTCGATCGGGGTGCCCCGGGTCCGGGCCGCGGTGCTCGCGATGCCGTGCGGGAGCACGGGGGCGGGTCCGTCGGCCGACGGGGGCGGTTGACGAAGTTCTGTGCGGTGCCGGTTGCGGACGTCGCGCGTCGGGCGGCCGGTTGTTACGGCGGTGTGTGTGGCTGTGAGCCTGTCGATCGGGGTGCCCCGGGTCCGGGCCGCGGTGCTCGCGATGCCGTGCGGGAGCACGGGGGCGGGTCCGTCGGCCCACGGGGCGGTTGACGAAGTTCTGTGCGGTGCCGGTTGCGGACGTCGCGCGTCGGGCGGCCGGTTGTTACGGCGGTGTGTGTGGCTGGAGCCTGTCGATCGGGGTGCCCCGTGCGGGAGCGCCGGAGCGGGTCCGCCGGTCCACGGGCTGGCCGCTACGGAGTTCTGTGCTGCGCCGGGTCCGGGTCCGCGTGCGCTGTGGTCCAGGAGGTGAGGATGCGCAGGGCGTCGTGAGAGGGGGTACCCGGTTCGGCGGTCAGCACGATGAGGCGCTGTCCGGAGCCGTCGGGGCTGGCCCAGGTGTCGCAGTCGAGGGTGAGGTCGCCGACCAGAGGGTGGCGGTAGAGCTTGGTGCCGTAGCTGGCCGTGATGACGCGGTGCTCGGCCCACCAGGTGCGGAAGTCGGTGTCCTCGGCGGACAGGTCACGGACGAGGTGGGCGAGTTCGGGGTCGTCGGGGTCGGCCGCGGCCTCCATGCGCAGGGCGGCCACCGCGTCGCGGGCGTCGTGGTGCCAGTCCCGGTGCAGGGCCCGGACGGCCGGGTGGGTGAACAGCAGCCGGATGTAGTTGCGGCGGGCCGCCGGGAGTGCGGCGAAGTCGGTGTAGAGGGCCGTGGCGGCCGGGTTCCAGGCCAGGACGTCCAGACGTCTGCCGAGGACGAGCGCGGGGGTGTGGGTGAGCTGTTCGAGCAGGCGGCGCATGGGCGGCCGTACGGGCTGGGCGGCCCGGCGCCGGGTCCTCGGCCGGTCGTCGTTGCGGCCGGCGAGTTCGTAGAGGTACGTCTGCTGGTCGTCGTCGAGGCGCAGGGCGCGGGCCAGGGTGGCCAGCACGGGGGCGGAGGCGCGGACGCGGCCCTGTTCGAGGCGGGTGTAGTAGTCCACGCTGATCGCGGCGAGCCGGGCGACCTCCTCGCGACGCAGCCCGGCGACCCGGCGGGCGGAGTCCGTCTCGGGCAGGCCGCACTCCTGCGGCGTCAGCTGCGCCCGACGCGCCCTGAGGAAGTTCCCCAGCCGACGGGAGTCGGGATGTGGGTTCATGTCGTCCATTCTCACGGAGTGGGCCGTTGTCACGGAGCGGGCCGGACACGAGGGCCGTACGGCCGTGCCCGGTACCGCCGTATCAAGCGGTACCGGGCTCGGGGAACCTGTCGGGGCGGTCCGGCGCCGCGGAGGTCAGCGGACGGTGCTGCGGGCGGCCCGCTCGATCACGTCGGCGACGAGGTGCGGGTGGGAGACGGCGACGGAGTGGGAGGCCGCCACCTCGGTGGTGTGGGCGTGGGCGCGCTTGGCCATGAAGCGCTGGACGGCGGCGGGGATGTTGAGGTCCTGGGTGGTGACGATGTCCCAGCTGGGCTTGGTCTTCCAGGCGGCGCTGGTGGCCTTCTCCTCCAGGGCGGCCTGCGCGATGGGGCGCTGTTCGGCGGCCATCAGGGCGGCCTGGCCGGCGGGGACGTCGGCGGCGAACTGGTGGTGGAACTTGTCCTGCTTGATGTACAGGTCGGTGGCGGTGGTGCCGTCGGCCTGCTTGTAGGTGACGGGGTCGAGGGCGTCCGGGAGGGTGGAGCCCGGGTACTTGTTGGTCAGCCCCAGGGCGGTCTCGCCGGGCGCCGGGAGGAAGGCGGCCACGTAGACGAGCGCCTTGACCTGCGGGTCGTTGGTGGCGGCCTCGCTGATGACGCTGCCGCCGTAGGAGTGGCCGACGAGGATCTTGGGGCCCTTGACGTGGTCCAGGAGGGTCCGCAGGGCCGCGGCGTCGGAGGCGGGGCTGCGCAGCGGGTTGGCGGCGGCGACGACGGGGTAGCCGTCGGCGCGCAGGTCCGCGATGACGCCGTTCCAGCTTGAGCCGTCGGCGAAGGCGCCGTGTTCCAGGACGATGGTCGGCTTGACGTGTCTGCCGGCTCCGGCGTCCTCGGCGGTCTTCGTCGCTCCGTTGGCGGTGCCGCTGAGGGCGAACGCGCCGAGCGCGAGACCCGCCGTGAGCGTCGAGACCGCACCCGTCACCACTCGCTTGCGCCCACCCTTGATGCTGACCACGACTGACCCCTTTCAGGTGTTCCGTTGACGGGCGGCCCGGCGTTGCCGGTTTTCGTCACCGCCCTGACTGGTGATGAATCTTTCATGTCGATCGTCACCTGTCAAGCAGGTGACGCATGTTTCGGGAGCCGGCCCGGACCGGTGGCCCCCCGGGCGCGGCGCGTCCGGACAGGGGTGCGGCCGGGCAGGGCGTCGCCCCACCCGGCCGCAGGTCCCGGGGCCGGACGCACACGTCCTGTGTCCCCGGTGCGCGTGTCCATGGCCCGCGTGTCATGGGCCCGCGTGACATCGGTGTGTGTCACCGTCCCGAGCCGTCCGGCAGGCGTGCGTCACCGCGCCCACGGATCGCGCTGGATGATGTCGGCCAGGGCCCTCGCGCAGCCGGAGAGCATCGTCTCCCCCTTCTGCGGGCTCGCCACCCGGGCGTCGCCCGCGACCCCGGACTTCGTGATCCGGTCGAAGGACACGGCCATGTACACCGGCTCGGTGGACTCCGCGGGCAGGGTGATCCGCGGTCCGTGCGCCTCGGCCAGGTGCTCGTGGTGGATCAGCTCGGGGTGGGCGGCCATCATCATGGACGTCTCCCCCTCACAGGCGTGCATGAGCCCGTCCTGCGTCTCCAGGGTGTCCCGCACCACTTCCCGTCCGGCGCCGAAGTAGCTGGCGAACGCGATCGGCGTCGCCAGCTCGGCGGTCAGCTCGGTCGTGAGGGCGTTGAGCGCGGTCATGTTCCCGCCGTGCCCGTTGACGATCAGGATGCGTGAGAAACCCGCCCGGGTCACGGAGCGGCAGATGTCACGCAGCAGCGCGTGCAGGGTGGCCAGGGAGAGGGTGAGGGTGCCGCCGAACGCCATGTGGTGCTCCGACAGCCCCGTCGGGATCGAGGGCGTCACCACGACACCGGTGTGTTCGGAAGCCAGCAGCGCCGCCCTCCGGCACACCTCGGCGGCCAGGAAGTCGTCCACGCCGGTGGGAAGATGAGGGCCGTGCTGCTCCGTGGCCCCCACGGGCAGCAGCACGACCGCGTCCTGGGCCGCGAGGGCACGCAGCTGTGCGGCGGTCAGACGGTTCCACTGGACTTCGCTCATCTGTGACTCCTCCTGGGAGTGACCGGTGGGGGGTGCGGGTTACCGGGTCGGTGTCGGGCGAGGCTTTCAGAGGTGGTCGGCGTCGACGACTGCCTGGGCGAAGGTGGTGGGCGCCTCCTGCGGCAGGTTGTGGCCGACGTTCGCGATGGTGCGGTGCTCGTACTCGCCCGTGAAGTGGCTGCGGTACGCGGTGCCGTCGCCGGGCGGGGTGAAGGGGTCGAGGGCCGGGTCCAGAGTGATGGTGGGAACGTGGATGGGGGGCTGGGCGGCGAGCAGCTTCTCGTAGCGGGCGTAGCGGGGTTCGCCCTCGATGAGCCCGATGCGCCAGCGGTAGTTGTAGAGCACGATGGCGGCGTAGTCGGGGTTGTGGAACGCCTGGGCGGTGCGGTCGAAGGTGGCGTCGGAGAAGTTCCAGTTGGGGGAGACGAGGGTCCACACGTAGCGGCACAGCGCGATGCGGTCGTCGAGGTTCTCCAGGGCCTTCTTGCCGCGGGGGGTGGCGAAGTACCACTGGTACCACCAGAGGTGCTCGACGGCCGGGGCGGCGGGCGTCAGCTGCGTCTTGACGTTGGTGATGACGTAGCCGCTGGTGGACACCAGGGCCTTGACGCGCTCGGGCCACAGGGCGGCGATGATGTCGGCGGTGCGCGAGCCCCAGTCGAAGCCGGCGAAGACCGCCCGGTGGATCTTGAGCGCGTCCATCAGGGCGATGATGTCCAAGGCGATGGCGGACTGCTCGGCGTTGCGCGGGGTGCGGCTGGACAGGAAGCGGGTGCTGCCGTGGCCCCGCAGGTAGGGGACGATGACGCGGTAGCCCAGGTCGGCGAGGAGCGGGGCGACGTCGACGTAGCTGTGGATGTCGTAGGGCCAGCCGTGCAGGAGGATGACCACCGGGCCGTGGGCGGGGCCGGCCTCGGCGTAGCCGATGTCGAGGACGCCCGCCTTGACCTGCTTCAGCGTGGGGAACGTGGTGTGCGTGCCGGGGGTGATGGTGGGCACGGTGGGCACGGGGCTGCCGCTCGACCGGTGCGGGGTGGCGGCGGACGCCTGGCTCTGCAGGCCGGACAGGGAGACGGCGGCCGCGCCGGTGCCCAGGCCGACGGCCTTGCTGAAAGTACGCCTGTTGATCATCTGAGACCCTCCGTCGTGCGTGTTCGATGACCCGTCCGGGCCCGGGGAACCTTCGCTCACATCGGCGGTACGGGATCACTGCGACTGCTGGCGCGATGACCCTCGCACACGGCCCGTCACCTGTCAAACAGGTGACGGAGTGGCGTTCCCGGTGGGCTGGAGAGGGGGACCGTCTCCTTTCCGTGCCGGACCGGCGGCACATACTCTGGTCTGTCGCGAATCAGGACACATCAGTCACATGACGGTGCGATGCGGTGACGGGGCCGGGTGTCCGGCCCGCCTCCCGCGACGCCCCGGCGCCCCGCGACGACGGCGCAGGTGGCGGCGCAGGTGGCGGGCCCGGGCCGCCCCGTACGCCGCTCACCTCGTCCGCGGCCCGGAATCCGGGGCCTAAGTCATTCGACTGAGAGGACTCCCGGGACCGTCGCCGGGTCACACGTTTGCTCATCTCAGGTTTCCTCCTCCAGCTTGGCCAGGGCGTCGCGCAGGGCGGCGCGGGAGGTGATGCCGAGTTTGGGGAAGACGCGGTAGAGGTGGGAGCTGATCGTGCGCGGTGACAGGTGCATCCGCTGGCCGATCTCCTTGTTGGTGAGGCCGCCGGCGGCGAGGTCGGCGATCCGGCGTTCCTGCCACGTCAGCTCGGCGAGCTGCGCGGGAGTCACGCGGGTGGCCAGTCCCGACGCCCTGAGTTCCGCCCGTGCCCGTTCGGTCCAGGCGGCAGCGCCGAGCCGTTCGAACGTCTCCGCGGCCTGGACGAGGAGCGGGCGGGCGTCCCTGGAGCCCTGGGTGTGGCGGAGGTGGATGCCGTGGGCGAGGCGGATGCGGGCGAGTTCGAAGGGGAAGGTGGGGGCGGCGGGGTGGGTTTCGGCGTGGTG
>NZ_JBEYRP010000048.1:0-33710 GCF_040704085.1 Streptomyces sp. NPDC047841 | reverse complement strand
CCGCGCCGCCGCTCCGGGGCGGATGCCGCGCACGCGCGTAATTTGGCCGGCAACTCCGTTCCGGGCCTCGACCGCTGACGCGGTCGAGGGGAATCCGGCTCCGCCGGATTCCCGCCCGGCGCCGGGCCGCTCCGCGCCCCGCCCCCGGGCGGACGGCGTGCGCTCCGCGCCCGCCTGAAGCGGCGGCAGCAACGAGGGGGGTCATGCCGGTTGCTCCCCTCTCGACTGACGAAGCGTCACCGCTCCCCAACTCGGGGCCCAACAGGCAGGAGACTAAAACCCCTACACCCCCTACACCCCGCACGACAGCAGAACCAGCCAATCTGACGAACCTTCCCAACCATCATGCGTCATGACGCACCCCTGAGATAGAGTCTGGGCTTAGTACGCACCCCCTACCCTGGCCCCTCCCCTCACCACATGCGGAGGAAATACCGGCCCGTCAATTCCACTACCACCAACGAAAAATCCACTCGTCACCTCTTCACAGCCGAACAGAAAGCGGGTCTCTGAATGCGTCACATGGAATTGCGGCCGCATCAGGCGGAAGCCGTAGACGCCGTGGTGAAGCACCTTCAGGACCCGCCCGGGCAACGCATTCCCCCAGAGGGGCTGCGGACCCAGGTAATCGCCGCTACCGGATCGGGCAAGACGTTGATTGCCGTGGAATCGGCGCGGCGGCTTTCCGCGCGGCGTGTGCTGGTCCTGGTGCCGACGCGGGACCTGCTGACGCAGATGGCTGGTGCCTGGCGCCGGGGCGGCCGGCGGGGCGCGATGGTCGGGGTGTGCGACCTGGGGCCCGAGGAGAGCGACGGCATCCCGTGCACCACCGACCCGGATGAGCTCCTGTCGTGGGTGCGGGATCTGGACGTCGTCACGGTGTTCGCGACCTACGCGGCGGTGGGTCTGGGCAAGCTCCAGCGGGCGCACGAGGCGGGCGTGCCGGTGTGGGACCTCATGATCATTGACGAGGCCCACAGAACAAGTGGTGACGGCATGAAGCCGTGGGCGGCGGTGCATCATCAGGCGCGGATTCCTGCGGTGCGGCGGCTCTACATGACCGCCACGCCCCGTGTGTGGGAGGCCGAGGGGGAGCAGCCGCGGTTGGTGGCATCGATGGACCGGGACTCGCCGGTGTTCGGGCCGGTGGCGTACGAGCTGAAGCTGTCGGAGGCGATCGGGCGGGGCATCGTGGCACCGTATCAGGTGGTGTGCCTGGATATCCGGGACCCCGACCTGTACGCCGCGCTCGCCGAGGAGACGGGAGGCTCGGATCGGGTGCGCGGGGCGCGGCTCGCAGCGCTCCAGACCGGGCTGCTGACGGCTGCCGCGCGGGAGCGGCTGCGCAGGATCCTGACCTTCCACAGCCGGGTGTCGGAGGCGGAGGCCATGGCCCGGGGCGTTCCCTTGGTGGCGGCCCGGCTCGCCGAGGAGGACCCGGAGACCTTCCCGCCGGCGGAGCGGGTCTGGGCGGACTGGCTGCACGGGGACCACGCCCCGGGGTATCGGCGTGAGGTGTTGAATGAGTTCGCTTCTGATTTCATCGGTGGTGCCCGGTCGGATATTCCTGCGGCGGTGCGTGTTCTCAGCTCTGTGAAAGTGCTGGGGGAAGGCGTGGATACGGCGCGGTGTGATGCGGTCGCTTTCTGCGATGCGCGGGGGTCCATGGTCGACATCGTGCAGATGGTCGGGCGTGCCCTGCGCTTGAGTCCGGGAGAGGGGAAATTGGCGTCTCTTGTGGTGCCGGTATTCCTCGGTCCGGGTGAGGATGTCGATGACCTTTTGACGTCGGATGCGTACGGGGCCCTCGCGAAGGTGCTCGGGGCGCTCCGGGCGCATGACGCGGACACGATCGAGGCGCTGGCTGATCCACGGCAGCGCAGCGGACGCCGGACCGGCGACGAAGACGCCCAAGTGTCTCTGTTTGATGTGGTGTTGGGCGGCTGGGGCGACGAGGAGCAGGACCGGGGCGCCGAGGACCAGGACGAGGACAGTCACGATGAGGACGGGGAGGGTGAGGGCGCTGGGGATGACCTGTGGGTGAGCCAGGCAGCGGCGGGTCTGCTCCGCTTCAGCAGTCCGCGCGATCCCGCGTTGGTGGCGCAGTTCGTGCGCCTGCGGGTGATCGATCCGGAGAAGGCGTACTGGCGGCGTGGGATCGCGGCGGCCACCCGGTGGCGGCGGGAGAACGGCGGCGGGCAGCTGCGGGTGCCGTACGACTACGTGATGCCAGAGGACGAGTCGGCCGGCGCAGCCGCCGGGTTTCCGCTGGGGCGGTGGGTGGCCGATCAACGCCGCTACTACAACGCGGGGACTCTGGAAGCCTCCCGCGTCAAGCAGCTCGAAGTGCTGGGCATGGTGTGGTCCCACTACGACGCCGCCTGGGAGGAAGGTCTCACGGTCGCGCGGTCGTGGGCCGCCGCGCACTCGCACTTCCTGCCCCCGGTCCAGGCGGTAGGGGATGGCGGTTACCCCATCGGGGTGTGGGCCAAGAACAGGCGTGCGGAGGCCCGTAGGGCGCTGGAGAACGCCGAGCGGCGCGCCGCCGGGGAAACCGTGCCCGTGGGCGCTGGAGAGCTGCCGGAGAGCCGTCTGGCAGCGTTGGAGGTCATCGACCCGGGATGGTGCCCGCTCGGGTGGAGCGTGGCGTGGCAGCGCTGCTTCACCCTCACCCGCACCCACGTCCAGGCCGGAGGCGCGCTGCCGGAGACGGCCGGTGGACTCGTTGTGCAGGGCGAGGATCTCGGGGCATGGGTCGCCGCGCAGCGGCAGGGATGGGACAAGCTGTCCCCCGCGCAGCAGTGGCTCCTCGGGAGCACGCTCGGGCTGGAGCCCGCCGGCCCCGGGGCGCGGCCGGCCCAGCTCACCGCAGAGGGCAAGTGGGCGCTCAACCTGCGCGCGGCCCGGCAGTTCCACGCCCGCGAGGGACACCTACGACCCGCCAGGAAGCACATCGAACGCGTGGACGTCGACGGCGTGGAGGTCGATATCAAGCTGGGGACGTGGCTGGACAACACTCGGCGGCGGGCCGACAAGCTCACCCCCGAACGACACGCTGAACTGGACCAACTCGGCATGCGCTGGTAACCCCGACCGGACGTGGAATCGAGAAGGGGGTTACAGGTGGTTGACCGGGTACGTCTGGTCCGGGTCAGCGCAGACGCGCCGCGTCTGGTCTGGGAGTTGCACACGCAGACCGAGCGTGTCGCTTACCTCGACGCCCTGGACGGCGACCTGCTGTGGGTGAGCCACATCGGAGTCGATCCGCGCTACCGGCGCCTTGGGCACGCCACCCGGCTGCTGCACGCCGTGCTGGCGCACGCTCCAGCCACACCCGTTGGGCTGGCGGCAGCACCCTTTCCCTCCTGGCGCCAGCCAGGGCTGCTCCACGACGACCTGCGCACTTGGTACACACGCCACGGCTTTCACCCCGAGCCCAGCTCGCAGGATCCCTACCGCATGATCCGACCCGCCATGCCGCCTGAGGCGGCGCGCGACGGTTGCGGCTGCGGCGAGAGAGAAAAGATCGAACTTCGGGCCGGGGAGCGAGGGCGGCGGGCGTGAGCCGCCGGGCATAGCGGTGCGCGCCGACCGACGCGCGGCGCGGACGGGATAGCGGTCCGGCCGGCAGCCGGGACGCGGCCCGGCAGGCCTCGGACACGGACGGCCAACGGCACGCGGACGGACAGCGGCACGCGGACGGGCAGCGGCACGCGGGCTGGACAGCGGCAGGCAGCGGCACCCAGGGAGGCGGGGGCGGACGGTGGAGGGGCCGGACCGTACGCGGCACGGCCTCCCGGCACAACACCGCACGCCCCGCCAGGCCCAGCGCGGGCGGGACCCGCGCGGACGGGACAGCGGCACACGGCCCGGCCGGCGAGCGCAGACACGGGCACAGCGGCCGCACGGCGGGGGCCGGGGGGGCAACCGGGGGCGGGGGGCCGGGGGGGCAACCGGGCGACGGCCGACGGGGCCGGTCAACGACCCAGCAACGGAGCAAGCATTGAGGGAGCGGCGCGTCCTGTGGTGTCCGCGCTCAGGTGCCCCCTCGTCGCGGCCCCGCCGGGCAAACCCGCACAGCCGGCGCGTACCAGCGCCTGGCGGCGAGCGCTCCTCATCGGGTCCAAAGCCGTCACCGAGCGCAGAGGAACGGCGCCCGGCGCCGGGCCGTAGCCGGTGTCTTCCGCGGCGGCGGGCGCGCGCGGGGACCGCGGATGAGGCCACCGCCCGCCCGGGCCTGTGGAACTCGCGCGGCCGCACGGCCGGCTGCGGCGGCGAAGGGGCGGCCCACCTCCCAGTCCCTCGCGCGACCAGACGGCCCCAGGGGCATACCCGTCTCGGCAAGCACCCTGCACCGCCCCCCTGAACGGACGTCTTCCCACCCAGTACACCGCCCCCGCAAGCGCCCGGAACGCGGGTACCAGTGAGGAGAAGGCCGGGCGGGCGCGGGCGCCGAGGCCGCCGTACGCCCCAAGCCAGTGTGGAAAGCCGGCAGGGGTACGTACCCGGGCGCGGGGGATCGCCACCAGGGCGGGACCGCGCGGAGTGGTGCAGCGGCGCGGCCCGCGCAGCCTGAGCGTGGTCGGGCGGGGGCCGCCAAGAAGGTTCAGGCGGCTGCCGGCGGCCGCGGGCCTGCGGCTGCTGGCCGCCCCACCCGAGCACCCCGGCACCAGGCCACGGGCCAGACCCAGCTTGCCGGAGACAGCCGGGCGGCCCGGTGGACGGCCGGGCCGGGACGGTGCACGGGGCGCACAACGAGCAGCCACATGGGCGCGGGCGGCCCGACCGCAAGGCCCATCCCGGCGGGACGGCGTGCGCGGGCCGGCACAACGCGGCAGCGACACTGCGGCCCGGGCGCGGCCAGGTGCAGGGCACGGGCGGGGGCGGCGGCCGGGCGCGGGGCGCGGGCGGGCCTGGCGCGAGCGCGACGTTGCCGCGACAGGACGGCCGGCACGGGAAGTACGGCTACGGGCGCGGGAACTACGGCGACGGGCGCGAACGCGGCCGGGCCGGGCAACGGGCGGCCTGCGGACACGGCACCGCACGGCCACCGGGCGCAGCGGGCGCGGGGTCAGGCACGCGCGAGCCCCAGCGCGCGGCAGGCGGCCCAGCGCGCGGCAAGCGGCCCGGCGCGCGGCCGGGAGGCCGGTGCGGGCACGACGCAGCCCGGCAGTCCGGTCCCATGCGCGGAGGACCAGACGGCGGGCGGCAGTGGCCGCCGGACCTGCCGAAGGCGACCGCAAGGAAATGGCACGGTGGCGCAGCGGCACGGCGCGGGCGCAGCAACGACCCGGGCGGGGGGCCGGGGCCGCGGCGGGCGGACGCGCGGCGGGCGGGACGGCGGCCGGGGCGGGGCGGGCGGGGCACGGCCACAGGATGCGGGACGGCCGATCGGCCTGGCCTCCGCAGGTCGGCGCAAGCCTCCGGACGGTCAGCGACCAGCGCGGCGCGGTGGCCGGCAAAAATAGGAGGGACGGGCCAAGACGAAAGCACGGCACCGGCGGCCGGGCGGACGGTGGCGACAGGACCCGGCAGGCACCCGAGCCGGCAGCCGATGGTCCGACGGCTCACGGCCGACAGCCGACGACGGGCGACGCGGGCCGCGGCGGCCAGTAGCGGCCGGTGGCCGACGGCGCAGCCGGTGGCGGCCGGACTGCCGAGGGCGACCGGGAAGACGCGGGACGGCGGCGCGGCGCGGCTCGGGCGCAGCGGCGACCCGGGCGGCCGGACAGGCGGCGGGCGGGACAGCGCACGCAGGCCCAAGGCCGGCGGGACGAGACGCCGCAGGCCGGCACAGCGCGGCGGCCCGTCCACGAGCGGACGGGGAACACGGCACACCTGAACGCGCGGGAACGCACGAACACGGCGGGACGAGAGCGGGCCCGCCAGGCGACCGGGGAGCGGCGCGGAGGCACGGAGAATACGGCGACGGCGTGGACAGCGGGGCGGCGCGGCGGCGTGCGCAGCATGCGGGGCGGGCCGCAGGACGGGGGACGGCCGGCGGCCCGGCCTCCGCAACGGCGGACAGGCGAGGAGCAGCACACGGGACGGACGGCGGCGGCCCGGCGCCGCACGGCCGGAACGGCCGGACACGGCCGAGCCGCCAGGACGCCGCACAGCTCGACGGCAACCCTCCGAACGGCCAGAGACCGGCGCGGCCGCGGTGGGCGAGACGACCGAGCCACCGACGGACGGCCGGTACGGGCGGGGCGCGGACGGCCAGGGCGCGCGGCCGGGGCCACGGCGGCCGGACGGCGGGAGGTCACCATTTGGGCACGGCGCCGCGCGGCCACAGCACGGCAGGAGTGCGGCAGGGGTCCGGGCAGGGGCGGCGCGGAGGCACAGGAGTACGGCGGCAGGCCCGGGCCCAGGACGACCAGGCCCAAGACGGCCGGGCCCAGGACGACCAGCGGGCGGGGGCGGGGCGGGCGGCGCGCGGCCACGGGCACTGACTGCTCAGCTTCGTGGGCAATTCCGCTCGCACCGCGGCGAGTTGAGGGGTGCCGGTCCGTCCTGCGACGCACCACCGTGGCCAACCGCGCCTTCGCCGACCCCGATGACCTGATCACCGCCGTCCGACGCGGCCTCCGCCAGCTCCAATACCGCCCCGATGTCCTCGACGGCTGCCTCACCGGCACCGGCCTCCGACGCCAGCCACCATGACGACACCACGCATGCAAGGTCAGTAACCTGGTTTCGGTACGGCGCCGGTATGCCATGGCGTGTCACAGTCCGGAACCGAAGGTGGCGATCGTCTGCCCGCTACTCAGCGGACTGGCGACGATACGTCGCATGAGACGATCACGGACCCGTCGGCCAGCCGCCATCTATGCGGTCCTGCAGGCCGTGACCGTGGTGTTGGCGCTGTGGCTGACCAAGCACTTCCAGGTGGCGCGGCTGGGTGCCACGCTCGTCGCCCTGGCCCCCACTGTGCCGGGCGCCTACCTCACCTGGGCCGCCTACCGCGACGACCGCCGCGAGGCCGCAGCGGACACCGACGCAAAGGTGAAAACGCTGGCCGCCGTCGTGGCCGCGGCCGAGACCCGGCAGCGCGCCCAGCTGATCGGTCCCGGTGCCCATCGCATCGACATAACCTTCCACCAGCGCACCGAGCCCGCCAACAACGCGACCGGCGCCGCAGCCCACGGCCGGCTCACCGACATCGTGTCCTACTACCAGAACCTGCGCCCCGCCCGCCTGGCCATCACTGGTGAACCGGGCGCCGGCAAGACCCTGCTCGCCCTGGATCTCATCCTCGGACTGCTGACCCACCCCGGCCGCGCCGACACCGACCCCGTCCCGGTCCGCTTCTCCCTGGCCGACTGGGACCCCGACCGCCCTCTGCAGGAATGGCTCGCCCACCAGGTCCACCAGCAGTTCCGGGACCATGGCATCACCCTCGCCGACGCAACCACGCTGGTGGACGGATACCACGTCCTGCCGGTCCTGGACGGCCTGGACGAGATGGACACCGACGCTACTCCGGCCGGCCGCCGCCGCGCCGCGCGCGCCCTGGAGGAACTCAACGCCTACCAGGACCCCACCGGTAGCGCCCCGGTCGTCCTCACCTGCCGCACCACCCAGTACGAGGCCCTAGCAGGCCTGGACCTGCGGATGCGTGAGGCTGCCCGCATCCAGCTCGACGACGTCAGCCCCGGCCAGGCCGCCGCCTATCTCACCGCTCGCAGCACCAACCCCGACCGCTGGAGGTCGGTCATCGACACGTTCACGGCCGCGCCCGGCGGCACACTGGCGCGCTCCCTTGCCACCCCCTGGCGCCTCAACCTGGCTGCCACCGCCTACGAAGAACGCCACCCCGACACCCTGGCCTACCTCCGCGAACCGGACCACCTCCTCACCCTGGCCTCCCCCGCTGCGGTCCGCGACCACCTCCTCGCCCGCTACCTGCCCGCAGCCGCCCACCAGCACCCCACCCGCCCCAACCGCTACCACCCCGACCAGACCCACCACTGGCTCGCCGCGCTCGCCGCCCACCTCGCCACCACCGCAAGCAGCACCGACATCATGACAGCGCCACTGCAGCCCGGGCGCGGCCGGGTGCGGCGGCACGGCCGACGCGGCGGGCGCGCGCCCAGGGTGGGCTCGGAGCGCGAGGGGCCGGACGGCGCGGCACGGAGCCCCACCCGACGGCGGCGGACGGACGACGCAGGGCGAGCGTCCTCACCTCCACAGGTCCCGCCGTGCCGTCGTAAGCGGCGCAGAGCGTCGGGGAGCGGGGTGATGCCAACGCCGGGGGCGTGGGGACCGGAACGCCACCGCACCGGCCGGCTTCATGGAGACGTGGATACGCACCCTTCGCGAGCAGTCTCGGACGGGTAAGAGTTGAGCCGGGCACGGGATCCAGTGCCGGGTGGGAAAGGCCGGTCGTTAAAGTGGGCCGTCACTCTGCCCGCGCCCGTGGCATTCTGGTCGGTTGGCCATGGAATGAGGGATGGGGGGGACATGGCATCGCGTATGTACGAGCCGTGGCCTGTGCCGGTCGTTACGGCGGTGGCCGGTGTGCTCGGCGACACCGCGCAGGGGCTGACTGGCCGGGAGATCGGGCAGCTACTGGCGGCCGTGAGGGTGCCGGAGGTGGAGGCCGGCAACAAGCGGGACCGGCTGGCCGGGGCTCTGCTGACTCAGCAGGAACGCCAGCAAGCTTCGAACTGCGTGATCGCGTTCATCACCGCGGCGATGGCCCCGGTGCGCTACGCCCAGCAACCACACGTGTTCTCGCGTCGACAGGACGACCTCAATGAGGTTCTCGTCCATGTCGGCCTGCGGGTCAACGACGAGGGCAAACTGGCCAAGGGGCCTGCGGCGGCCACGCTGAGTGAGGCGACGCGGCACGCCAATTCGCTGCGGACCGAACTGCGCCGCCGCTCCACGCATCCGGACGTGCTGCGCTACTGCACGCTGGAGATCCTGGCAAAGAACCCCTTCCACGCCAGCCTGGAGGCGGTCAAGTCGGTAGCCCACCGGCTGCGGCAGCTCACCGGCGAGGATCTGGACGGGGCGCGGCTGGTCGACGCGGTTCTCATGCCCGGCCAGGGCACGGCCCGGGTGGCCGTCAACGCGAACGCCACCGGTCCCGAGCTGGATGAGCAAAAGGGGCTGGCGAGCCTGGTCAAGGGCTTGTTCAGCATGTATCGCAACCCGGCCGCGCACGAGCCGCGGCTTCACCGCACCGTCACCGACGAGGAGTTGCTGGAACTGCTGACCACACTGTCGATGGTGCACCGGCGGCTCGATGGCGCGCGGGTGACGCGTTGAAGTTCAGTCGTGGTGCCAGCAGGTCACTGCCAGGCCGGCCAGGAGGGCGCCGATGTGGCGGGCGGCTCCGGTGACAAGTGCCGTGCAGACGGGGCGCCGGCGGCGTCCCCCTGGTGATCCGCTACGACGCAAGAGGGCTACGCGGGAGGAGCGGTCAGTGGCCGACTCCCCTGCCGTGGCTAAGGCGCCGGTCGACGGGCGCGAAGAGGCGGCCGGCACGGAGTTCCCCGCTGGCAACCCGGGGCGGGATGGAGTGCCGTAAGCCACGATCTTCCTTGGCCGGCCGAGGAGCTGTCTCCACGCCGACGCGCACAGCTGTTGTGGCCCTGGGCGCATCAGGGGGCCGCGTTCGCTTGCCAAGACGGCGGCATCTCACCCGCCACTGACAGTCACATGGCTGCAGGCCGACGTCACGATGCAAGCCCCGGTCGCTCCGGCATCCGGCTCCGGTAGGCGTGAGCCTCAGCGCACAACTGACGTAGATAGTCCAGCAGCGCCGTGGGATCGGGGTTCACCAGCGTGATCCGGGCTAGCGTGGTCACGACTGTCGCGTCATCCAGGGACGTCACCCATTCCTTGATCGTTTCTCTGTCGGCCCCTACTGGTGGCATGGCGAGGATCTCGGGAAGATCACGGCGCGCGATTGTGGCCTGCATGCTCAGGACACCTCGCTCTGCTGCAGGCGTGGTGCCTGCCGACTGAAGGGCTTGCCGGAGGTCGGGGTGTCCGATCGTGATATCCAGCTGAGGCGGGATCGCGGCGTTCTCGCGGGATCCGGTGATGAGGATCGGGATGGCCGTGGTCCGAACCCACTCTTCGAGGTAGCCCAGTTCCTTCAGCGCGATGTGCCAGATCCCGGTGTGCGGGCGCTGCAGGCAGACGGTGGGGATGATCGCGAGCGTGATGCTGGTATCGCGCGGGACGCTGGCCAGAATGTCTCCGGGCTGCAGAGGGAGGCCGTGGCCGGGCTGCAAATTGTCGCCCAGAGGAAGAGCGACGGTGACATCGGGGTGCTGGTGGTCGGGATAGACGGCGCCGAGGCGGGTCGCGGCGACGGCCGGGGTGCGGTGCTTGGCCAGGTTGGTGTGCTCGGCCAGGAGCCGGAGTGGATGGTCTTCGACGTCACGGCGCTGGAAGGGCTGCAGTGCTCGGATGCGCTGGGCGAGCTCGGAACCGGCGGCTAGGCCGTGTTTTAGAAGCGGGCTTCATCCCTCGTCTCAGGCCGTGATGATCTCGGCGTGGGGCGAGGGGATCTTTCTGACGAGCAATGGGCGGTGCTGAAGCCGTTGTTGCCGGTGGCGGTGTCGGGCAGGCCAGCAGTGCGTCGACGGGAGTTGATCGACGGGATCCGCTGGCGGGTGCGGACCGGTGCTCCGTGGCGGGATCTTCCGGCGGAGTACGGGCCGTGGCAGACGGTCTACGGGCTCTTTCGCCGCTGGCAGCGGGACGGTACCTGGGCCGAGGTACTGACCAGGCTGCAGGCGCGGGCGGACGCGGCCGGTCTGATCACGTGGGAAGTGAACGTCGACTCCACCATCTGCCGGGCTCATCAGCACGCCGCAGGCGCCCGCCGTGACGGGCAGGCTCAGAAGGAGCCGCCGGGCGGTGTCCGCGTCGAGCCCGACGACCATGGGCTGGGCCGGTCCCGTGGAGGGTTCACCACCAAGATTCATCTGGCCTGCGAGCAAGGTCAGCGTCCGCTGTCTTTGCTGGTCACCGCCGGGCAGCGCGGCGACAGCCCGCAGTTCACAGCCGTTCTTGAAGGCATCCGGGTGCCCCGCGTCGGGTCGGGCCGTGCCCGGGTCCGTCCGCTGCGGGTGCGGGGCGACAAAGCGTATTCGTCCCGGGCCAATCGCTCCTACCTTCGCAGGCGGGGAATCCGGTGCACGATCCCGGAGCCGGCCGACCAGGCGAGGAACCGCAAGCGCCGTGGTTCGGCCGGCGGGCGGCCCCCGGCCTTCGACCGGGGGACTACAAGGCCCGGCACGCGGTCGAGTGCGGGATCAACCGGCTCAAGCGCAACCGGGCGGTGGCCACCCGTTTCGACAAACTCGCGGACCGCTTCGAGGCCACTGTCCTGATCGCCACGATCGGCGAATGGCTGTGACCCGCCGGAGCTGTCGCTCCCGCATGCCATGCTGACCGCGACCAGGTCGAGCGGGGTGAGAGGAGACACCACAGATGGGGGCTCGGTACTACGGCGTCGACAGCGAGAACGGCGACCGCATCGACGACCCGTCCGAGGACGCACTGTTCACGATGATCAGCGACCTCAACAGCTCCGACAACACCTTCGTGGTTGTCCAGCCTGACGAGGACGACCCCGTCTGGTTCGCCTCCGTGGCTGTGCTGGACGAAGGCGGTTACGAGGTCGTCCGCCGCGACGCCACCCGAAACGAACACGAGGTCATCACCTCGACCAGCATCAGCGACATCGCCCGCGACCTCACCATCTGGATGGCCGCCCGCCACTTCCCCGGACGAACCAGGCAGATCAACGACTTCTAAATCACGGCCTAGCGGGGCGAGTTGGCGCCGTCGCCCGTGCGCGAGCCAGGCGTCGAAGCGGGCCGACTCGGTGCACGCCGGCATCTCGATGCATCGCGCCTCCTGGTCAGTCAGCGGGCGCTTAAGACGGTGCTCGAATTCGGCATACAGGGTGTGCTCCAGGGCGGCGCGGAGCTGAGTGAGGGCATCCGCGACCAGGCGGGACAGGTGCCCTTGCGGCCGTCATGCCGCCCTCCCGCCTGTACCGGGTGCTGGACAAGCACGGCCGCCCGCTTCGACTGCGTCGGCCGGGGGCAGCGGAACGTCGTCGCCGTACCGCAGGCCCACCAGCCGTCAGCCCTGACGGCGCACCGCATCGGTGGGATCGTCCGTGCTGACGGCCACCACCTCGTAGGCGTCGGCGGGTTCGCCCGCGAGGGCGGTGCGGGGAACGCCTTCCGCCCGCAGCACCGTCCCAGACGCCCAGTCAAATCACGCGTTCGCGCAACGCCCTTATGTGGCGTCATCAGTCGCCGCGATCAGACGCACCAATGCTCCACTTTTTGAGATTTCGATCGCGACTGAACCACACCGAACGTTCGATTCAGGACTCTCAGTCGAGAAACCAAGAACGAATCTTTCCGGTGATCTCGAGTAAGTCATCTCGCTTTCCGATCTAACCACTCGCCTTTCGGTGGCCACCTGATTCATATCCCAGGCAGTCACATCCAAGACTGGAACAAGCGAGTCGAAGACCTCCCCCGGAGCCTGCAGTTCTGCACATTCCACCTCAAGCGGAAGATCGATGATAGTCAGACTCAAAAAAGCGCCTGACTCAGGATGCACTTTCAGCTCCAAGTAACCACCAGAGGTGCCCGTAATCAGCAGGTAGAGCGGTTGCACATCTCTGCCGACGTGCCAGGACACTTTCAGCGGCACCCACGGATCAACCTCCACGGTGGATCCGTCGCAAGGGGCTAGTCCCTCGATCTTCAACATTCCGATTCTCTATCCCGTGTAGAGCCCGTGCACAAGCGCCGGCAATGGATCAGTTGGCCGCTGACTGAACTTGAGTTCCCATCCACCCACATTCACCATGCGCCCCAAAGGAACGCCATCACGCGTGGCCTCCGTAACCGCTGCTTGCAGACTGCGCAACTGAGTCTGTGTCGCCAAGCCGATTTGTTCCCGACTAGCCAGGTCCCTGGAGGCGCGCCCTTGAAGGTATTCAGCAATATGCTCGGTTACATTTCCATGCACCCACACCTTAGAGTTTCCTGCCTGCATCTCGAACGACCGGGGAAGATCACTTCCTGGGTAGTTCGGCTGGGTACCTCTGATGTCATCCCAGACAGTGCCAGTGGGGCACCCTCCTGAATTGTGAACGAGGACCGGGGTCCGCCCCGCCAGCACATAGTACGTGTGCAGGCTCTCGACCGTGAGGTTGTAGGTACGAGCGCGCTGGGTGTAGGGGCGGTTGGCGGTGATGATCACCGTGTCGCCCTTGTCGGTGCGCAGGGTCATGCCGGGCTTGAGGCTTCCGGCCTGGACCCAGTCGTGTTGGGACGGGGACCAGAAGGGGTGTTCGTAGGTGGCGGTGAGCTTGTCGATGCCGTCCTTGGTGGCTATGGACAGTTCGTTGAAGTGTTTGTCCCCGTCGGTGATGATGAGTCGGGTTACTTTTTTCGCGGCCGATTTGCCGGTTTTGGGGTCGGTGGCCAATACCTTGTCACCGATCTTGACGTCTTCGATGTCCTTCGTCTTGCCGTCAGACATGAGTACATCGGTGCCGGCGAGGAAGCATTTGGTGCAGGCGGAGACGATGGCTCCAGTGACTTTCGCTTCCTTGCCCAGCTTGCCGAGCTCTGCGGCTTTGGCGAGTTTGAAGAATGGTATGTCTGCGGCCAGCCACGCGCAGTCCCATGTCACGTCGTGCGCGCATTGCCCAGCTAGATCGTAGTCGAAGACTAGCGCCTTGAATGTATCTTTTAGCGCTGTTATTCTTCGGTCTTCCCCTTCGGCGAGGACCCCCGGATATTCTCCTCCCCCTTTGCTGGTTGTTTTCCATGTGACTTTACTGTCACCGTCTACGACCGTGTATGTGATGACCTCCGAGCCGTCACCTCGAGGATTTCCTATGTGGCCCGTCCGCGAGTGCGGCGTCCACTTTCCCTCGTCGTCCTGGGTGAATTTCTCCGTCGTCTCGCCGCAATGGCCCTCCTTGCCGCACAGGCTTTCCGGTTTCAGGCCGTTGGGGTCACTCATGGTGACGGGGTTGTTGTTGGCGTAGGCGTAGGCGTTGAGCTGTTGGGGGTCGCTCGGGTCGATGATGGGGTCGACGGAGAGGAAGCGAGAGGTGGTGGGGTCGTATTCGCGGGCGCCCAGGTGAATGAGGCCGGTGGGGTCTTGGGTGCCGCCGACGAAGCCTTTTTCGCCGGGCCAGTTGGTGGGCTGTGTTCCTCGGTAGCCGCCGAAGGGGGTGGTGCGGCGTTGTTGCATGGTCAGGTCTGCGGCATTGATGGCGATCTCGGAGGTGCCGTGTTGGTCGCCGATCAGGAAGGAGACCTTGTTGTCGTTGGTGCGGATGGCCTGGTTGCCGCTGCCCAGGTCGTAGTAGCGCTGGGCGGTGGGGGTGGTGGAGCCCTTGGGCAGGGTGATCTCGGTGCCGCCGAGGTAGAGGGTGGTGGCGGTGGGGGTGCGGCGGATCAGGCGGTTTCCGTTGGCGTCGTAGACGTAGGAGGTGGTTTTGGTGCCGCCGTTGCCGTCTGGCTGGCTGTGCGTCAGTAGGTGGTCGTCAGCGCTCCAGGTGAGGGTCTGCTTGTCTCCGTTGATGGTGCGGGTGTCGTTGTTGCCGGCTTCGTCGTAGGTGTAGCTGTTGATGGAGGTGCCGTTGGGGCCGGTGGAGGTGACTTGGCTCAGGGCGTGCGGTCTGGTGCTGCCTGCGGTCGGGTAGGCGTAGTCGTGCTTTTCGTCCTTGGTGGTGTCGCCGGTCGGGTTGTGCAGGGTCTGGGTTTTGCGGTTGCCGGTCTTGTCGTAGCCGTAGCTGTACCAGTACGGGGCCGGGCCGCCCAGTGCGCTCGCGCTGGGGGTGGTCGCGCATGCGGGTGTGTTCTGTGCCCATGCTTCGGTCAGGCGGTCGAGGTAGTCGTACTGGAAGCACTGGTTGTCGGTGCCGTCGCGGGAGACGTCGGTGATGGCGTGGATGTTGCCGGCTTCGTCGTAGGTGTAGGTGGCCGACTTGTCCACTCCGGGCACGTCTTGGCGGTCCACTCGTGAGTTGGACAGTCGCTGGGTGCCCCACTCGTAGGAGTTGGTGACGTTGGTGAACTTGGTCCCGTTCTGCAGCGTGTATTGCAGTGGTTTGCCGGTCAGGCTGTAGACGGTGTCTGTTACGTAGTTGACGTCGCCGGAGCCGACCAGGGTCTTGGGCCGTAGTACTTCGTCGTAGGTGGGTGTGATCGTTTCGGCGGTGAGGGCGCCGGCGGCTGGGTAGCCGATGGACTGGACGGTGCCGTTGGCGTTGTAGCGGACGGTGTTGTCGTAGCTGCCGGCCAGGGCGCCGTTGGCGGCGGTGGCCGGGATGGTGATGGTGGTGCGGTTGGGCCGGTACAGCGCGTCGTACATGCTGTAGGTGGTGGTGTACGCGTCGGTGCCGTCGTATCGGGTGGCCGAGGCGAGTTGGCCTTGGTAGCCGGTCGGGTCCCATACGTTCTTCGTCAGCAGTGGGCCAGTGGCACTGCCTTCCCGGGTCTCCGTGACCCGGCCGAGGTTGTCGTAGACGGTGACGATGGTCTTTTTACGCTCGACCTCGGTGGTGGAGGTGACCAGGTTGCGGTCGTCGTACGCGACGGTGGTCTGGCCCTTGTCGGGGTCGTTTGCCTCGATCTGGTTGCCACGCTGGTCGTAGGTGTAGGTCCAGGTGTTGCCGGCCGGGTCGGTGAGTTTGGTCAGTGCACCGTTCGGGTTGGGGCCGGTGATGGGCAGGTAGGAGTAGACGGTCTTGTCCGGGGTCCCGGTGGGCGTGGCGTTGGGGTACTGCCACAGCTCCGTGGGGCGGCCGCGGACGTCGAGCAAAGTGGTGGTGGGGGTGGCGCCCTTGGGTGGGGTGACGGTCACCCGGTCGCCGTCGTAGCTCGTGAGGGTGGTGGCCAGGACGTCAGCCTTGTCGCTGTTGCCGGCGATCTGCTGGGATTCGGTGACGCGGCCCAGGCCGTCGTAGGTGTTCCAGGTCTGGGTCTCGACATTTAGGGCCTGATCCGGGGTGAGGATGTCTGTGCTGGGGGCGTTGCTGTTGTAGTAAGGGGCGAAGGTCTTCGCGGGCAGGCCGCGCTCGTCGTAGAACGTGTCGGAGACGAGCATGCCCCCGTTCGGCCCAGGGGTTTGGACCTGACGCGCGCGCAGGAATCCGTCGAACAACTGGTAGGAGGTCTGCTGCGCTGAGGCGCTCTTGAGGGTTTTGGTGCCGATCGCGACCGGCTTGTCCTCGACCGTGGTGTAGGTGAATTCGTAGTTCGGCAGGTCGTTGTTGGCCTTGGAGCGGTCCGGGAGCCAGATCTTCAGCTTGCGGCCCAGCGCATCGTAGGTGGTGTCGGTGCGCTTGGTGTTGGTGTCGAGGGAGATGATGGGCAGACCGCGCAGCGTGTCGTAGTACGTGGTGACGGACTGCGCGGTTGCGGTGCTGCCGGCGGTGGCCGGGGGGCTGGTCACCTTCATCGAGGTGACCAGGCCTGTGGCCGGCGTGTAGGCGGTGGTGGTGGTGCGGCCGTCGGTGCGCGCCGATCTGACCGGGGCGGTGGTTTCGGTGGCGGTGACGGTGGCGGTGATGTCCGTGGCAGTCAGCTGGCGGCCGTAGGAATCGAAGGTGGCACCGGACTCGAGGTAGGTGGCGGTGGTGCCGTCATGTGACTTCAGCGTCGCGATGCGGGTGACGTCGCCCTTGGTCGGGGCGGTGCCGTAGTCCTGCCCGTCATAGGCGCTGCGGGTGTCGGCGATGACGTCCTTGGACCGATCCGGAGTGGTCTGGCAGGTCCCTAGGGCGGTCTCGACCCGGGAGGGCTTGGTCAGGATCCAGGTGCTGGTGTTGTCCACGTAGGTGGTGCGGGTGCACTGGTTGTCCGCGCTGGTCGCCGTGTCGCCCGCCTCGTGCATGAGCGTGATGCGGCCGGCCTTGGTCTCGTGCGCGTAGGAGGTGTAGGTCTTGCGCCAGCTGCTGCCCGCACCGTCGTCCAGGGAGGTCCAGGTCCAGGTGTTGGTGGTGCCGGTGAGGTTGGCAGTGGTGGTGCCCCAGGAGCGCACCCGTTTGGCCGTCTCGTAGTGCCAGGGGTTGTTGATGGTTTTGGCCAGTACCTTGCCGCCCGGGCCCGAGTACTGCTCTGTTTTGTATTCGAAGCCGGCTGCCGAGTCGTGGTCGGTGATCGTGGTGCCGTCGTCGTTGGTGATCTCGACGGGGGCGGTGGCGCCCTTGTCGCTGTCCATGCCACGCAGGAAGTAGTGGTCGGTCTGCGATTTCATCCCTACCGGGTCCTGCCCGCCGGTCTGCACCCGGACGTGCCCGTAGCCGCGGTAGGTCGACCAGGTTTTGTACTTCTCCTTGGTGAGTCCGTCGTCGTCGTCGAAGTGCCAGGCCGCGCCGTCCAGGTAGGTGTAGCGGGTGACCATGTCGGGGGCGCCGGAGCGGGTGCGGTCGGTCTGCACTGTCGCGTCGACGACGTACTTGTTGAACCACTGCAGCTGCGGATCGGTGGAGCCGGGCTTGGGGGCGTAGACCGGGAAGCAGCGGCTGGTGTTGCCCTGAGGGGTGGGCGGGTTGGCTGGATCGCAGGCGGCGGCCGAGTAGCTTACGTCGATCTGCCCGCCCGCTTCGTCCTGGATCTTGGACAGGCGTTCCTTGATGAACGGTGCGAGATCGTCGCCGGTGATGTCGGGCCGGTTGGGGCGCTGGGTGTAGTCGAAGGTGACCTTCGGCAGGGTGATCGCCGGGGTGGTGGACTTGCCGGTGTGCTGTAGGTAGTCCAGCAGCAGCTGGTAGTCGGTGTCCGACGTGCCCCAGCGGTGGTCCAGTTTCCAGTCATCGACCGGCGCGTATGTGCCGTCGGATTTGCGGACTTGTGTCGTGATGTCGGTCAGCCTCAGCCGGGTCCAGAACGAGGGTGTGCCCGTGGTGCAGTCCGCGCCGGTCTTGCAGTTGAGGTCCCATGGCGTGTCGTACCAGTAGAAGGCCTTGTCGGCGATGGTGGAGGGATCGCAGGTGACACCGGTTTGCGGCAGGCAGCGCTCTTGGGAGGTGAAGTCCACCTTGGCCAGGGGCGGGGAGGCGTACATGGAAGTGGACGGGAGCCCGTATTCGATCCGGTCCAGGGTTCCGCCGCGGGTGTACGGGGTTTCGTCGGTCAGCTTGAGGTTGCGGGCGTAGTTGTTCGTCTCCTTGTCGTAGTAGTAGGTGATGGCGTTGCCGTGCACGTCGATGGCGAGGTCCAGGTTCCATCGCCAGCCCTGCTGGCACCACGAGTCCTCGAAGGTGGCCGCGTGGCACGGCTCGCCCGCATCGTCGCCGTAGACAGGCACGGTCCATGTGGAGTCGGTGGTTTCGTTGCCCGAGGCCCAGCCGGTGAGCTTGTGGTAGCCGAAGTAGTAGCGGCTGCCGTCGGTGGTGGTGACCCGCCAGTACTCGTCGTCGTGAGCGCCGTTGCCACGCGGATTGCTGGTGAGGGTGCCATAGATTCGCTTGACCAGGGTGCCGTCGTCACCCTTGATCTTGAAGGTGTCGGCGGTGCTGGTGGGGATGAGCTCGGCTGCGTGACCGTTGAAGGAGATCGTGGCGTTGTCGTACGCCCAGCACAAGTCGCCCGGCTTCTTGCCGTCGGCGTTGGTGACATCGTCGTCCGTGCACGGCTTGTAGCTGCGTTCGATGTATCCGGACCACAGCTCGAAGCCGTCGCCGGCCCAAGAGGCCTGGTTGTTGGTGTTGGTGGTCCGGCCGTCGACAGAGCCGGAGGAGTACGACAGCCTCACCTTTGGTTCGAACCCGCCCGGCACGCTCGGTGTAGGCATGTCGTAGGACCAGGCGAAGTCACCGGTGTTGAGGTTGGTGTTCCAGGCGGCGGATGGGGACAGTTGGCTGGCGGTGTAGTCGCCTTTGTCGCTGGAGGTGCCGGCGGTGACCGCTAGGACCATCGTCTGGGCGATGCCTTGGCTGGTGGTGTCGGTGGCGAGCAGGTTCACGCCGTCGGCACGGAGCGTGTGGGTTTTGGGATCGTTGTGGGTGGTCAGCGGGTGCGGGGTGGTGCATTCGCGGTCGCTGGGGGTGGTCAGCGCGCAGTGTGGAAGCTGAACGAGGGTGAGTCGGCGCTCGTAGCCGCCGCCGAAGGTCTGGGAGAAGGCGGAGTAGTTGACGTGCACGTCTACCGTGCCGCTGGTGGCTCCGTCTTGCGGGGTGAGGGCGAACAGCGGGCCGTCGAGGCCGGCCTTGGCGGATGCGGCGTGGTCGAGCAGCCGTACTGTGGTCTTGCCGGCGAATCTGGTCTGCTTGCGGTTTTTGCCCGTGGCCACTGGGGGGGTGAGGGTGAGCGGGATTTCGTCCGTGCTGGAGGGGCGGCTCTTGGGGGTCGCCGCGGTGGGCACGGTGAGGGTGGCGGTAGCTGGTTTTGGCCAGGCGTGTTTAGGCGTCTGCTTGGGGGTGCGGGGCTGGCCGTCGCGCTTGCGTGGCTTCATCGTCACGTGGTGTCCGGCTACGGGCTTCTCTGATGCCGGGATCCCTGGCAGGTCGTCGGCTTGCGCGGCGGTGCTGGTCAACGTGCCTTGCAGCAGGGCGCCGACCAGCACGGTGGAGACCACCAGTGCGGTCCGGCTGCGGACCCTGCCCCACCCTTTGGTGACCATCTGCCCTACTCCTCTTTGCATCGCTCGGTGCGAACGGCTCGTGCAGGGCCCAGCCCTCGGTGAGGGCTCAGTCCTGCGAGCCGGAAGTCAGCGTCGTTTCTGTGATGTGGTTGCCTGGGGCGGGAGACTGCCGTGGGCGGCTGCGCCGTGGCTGCGGTTTCCCGACCGGTTGGTCACGGTCCGGGTACGGTCGGCAGCTCTTGCAACCCGTTGAGTGCGGCGATCTGGGTGTCACGCAGCACGCCGTCGAAGACCCACACGTCGTCGAGGGCGCCGGGCCAGTATTCGCCCCAGGTGGTGGCGCCGGTCTTGGCCCGGCCCAGTTGCAGGCCCTTGGTCGCGTCGAACGGCGGGCTGCTCTCACCCCACGCGACGACATCGGTGCAGGTCGGATCGTCCGGATGCTCGTCGTCGTCGACGTCCGGGCACAGCGCCTGTTTCAGCTCGCCGTTGACGTACAGCCGCAGCTGCGCTTCGAAGGCGTCATAGACCACCGCAAGGTGGGTCCAGCCGCCGGGGACGACGGTGGATTCCGCGGTGTGATGGGTCGCTGTAGCGCTGTCAGTCTCCGCGACATCCAGAACAAACCGCCCGCTCATCGACAATCCGGTCTCGTCTGATGGGTTGGGTACGTAGCGCACGGCGAACCCGTTGGTGTTCGTTCCGGCCTGGCTCATCACCGTCACCGTCTTCTGCGGCGGGCTCGCGGTGGAGACCCAGGTGGCGGCGGTGAAGCTGGTGTTGGTGGCCGTCGGCGAGGCAGCGGTGCTGGCGTAGCCGGTGCTGGTGCCGTTCAGCAGCAGTGAGCCGGCGCCGACGGCCTTGTCGGTGGTAGTGACGGTGGCGCCGGAGCCCAGAGTCAGCGGATGCGGGCCCTGGTCAGCCGGTACGTCGTCGGCCGAGGTGGTGGGGGAACCGGACGCGGCATTGAGCTTCCAGCGGCCCTCGACCTTGGCGTGCTGCTTGTACATCTCGGAGATCTCTTGTGCGGACAGCATCCGGTCGAAGACCTGTACGTCATCGATCTGCCCGGGGAAGAACGCGGTAGGTGTGCCGTCATAGCGGGCGGCGCCCAGCTGCAGCGGGCCGGAGGCGTACCAGGTGATGGTGTGGTCTGCCCCGCCTACATACTGGCCGTTGAGGTACAACCGGATACGGCCTGCGTCCTTGGAGTAGACACCGGTCAGATGGGTCCACTGCCCCACCGGTGCCACGTTGGGATCAAGCGGAGGGTCGGATGCGGTGCGCTGTGCGGCGCGTACGAGGGTGCTGTCGGTGGTGTCGGTGAGGTAGTTGTTGAACGACCAGCCGTAGGTGGGCGAGTAGTACAGCTCGAAGCCGGATCGGTGGGCGCCGGGCTGGGTGACGGCGATGGCCGCGGTGGTGGGCCGGGTCGATAGCTTCACCCAGGCGCTCACGCTGAAGTTGCGCATGGTGTTGATGTACGGGGATGTGGCGGTGGCGTAGTCGTTGACGCCGTCGAACTTTGCCGCGTTGCCGTCCGGGCTGGTCAGGCCGGTCTGCGGGCCGCCCTGGTAAACGGCCGGGAAGACGTCCGCGCGTCCGGTGACGGTGGTGCGCGGTGCCCCTTGGTCGTCGGTCGGGCTCTCGTCCAGTTTGAACACCGCCCGGGCCGGCCGGCCGGAGCCGATCGGCTGCTTGTTGTACAGGGCCGTGATCTCGGACTGGGCGAGCGGCTTGTCGAAAATGCGCAGCTCGTCGACAGTGCCGGGGAAGAACGCCTTGGGCGCGCCCGATGCGGATCCCGCGCCCACTATCAGGCCTCGGCGGGCATCCCACGGCGTGGCATAGCTGGTGGAGCCGGCCAACGTCCCGTTCACATACAGCTGCAGCACATCGGTGTCGCCGTTGTACAGACCGACCAGGTGCACCCACTCACCGGTCTTGACCCCGCCGGCTACGGCCTGCATCGCCCGTACCGGGCTGGCACTCGCGGTATCAGCCGAGTACTGGTTGAACGCCCACCGGTCGTAGGCCTTGGAGTAGTACAGTTCAAAGCCGGGAGATGAGTTGCCGGGCTGGGCCGCGATGATCGCCGCGTCATTCGGCATCGCCGACAGCTTCGCCCAGGCGGCCACCGAGAAGCTCTGTGAGGTGTCCACCACGGGGATGTCGGACTCCAGGTAGTCGTCCACCCCGTCAAAGTTGGCCGCGGTCCCGATCGCGCCCGGGCTGCCCAGGGTGGGCTGGCCATGTAGGGCGAGTTCCCGGTCGCCGGCCGTGCCGGCCGTCTGGGTGGCCCCGGCCGGCTCGTCCAGCTTCCATTGGGCGCGGGCCGGCTGGCCTGCTTTGGCCCGGTAGCGGTAGGTGGTCTCCTCCGTCTTCTTACTCGGATTTCCCGCCGCGTCCCATGCCTGGACCGTGATGAAATTCAGTCCCGGCTTGGTGGGGGCGATGCGCACGGTCTGCGCTGCGCCGTTGGTGGTCGGCACCTTGTGGTCGGGGGCGCTGCAGTCCGGGTCGCCGTTGGTGCCGTAGCAGTAGTAGGCGACATCGGTGGAGGAGGGACCGAAAGTGAAGTCGCCGTGCCGGCCCACCCCGTCGTACCACGGGTCGTTCGGGTCTTCCGTGTCGGAGGCCGGGTAGTCGCCGGAGGCGATGGCCGGTCCGGCCGGGACGGAGTTGTCGATCCAGAAGTAGCAGGCGTGCTGGTTGTACCAGGACCACGGCGAGTACGCGGCTCCGTCATAGGACTGGGCTGCCCAGGCCACCTTCTTGCCGCTCGGCACCGAGCTGGTCAGGGCCAGGGTGAAAGGCGAGCCGCTGGCCTTGTCCGTGGTGAGCGCAGAGGTCCAGCGGGCCTTCCAGCCCTGCCCGTCTCCTGCATCCCAATAGGCGCGGACACGCACCTTGACCCTGTCGCCATCCGGATCGGTGACGCCGTTGATGGTCACCGACGGGCGGGAGCGCACGTAGTCCCTGTCGGTATCCGTGTCACAGTCGCCGCCGTGGCTCATCGACAGCTGCGAGGTCTTGATCTGCTGCGGCGGCAGGTTGTAGGTCACCCGCAGGTAGGCGTCGTCGGTGAACCTCTTCCAGCCGTACTTGTCGTCCTCGTGCATCGCCTTCAGACCGAAGGTGGTGTAGTCATCGCCGTGGGAGGCGGCGTATTTCACCGCGTCGGTCGCGTTGAACTCCACATCGGCCGGCCCTGAGCAGCCGTCACCGCCATAGGCCACGTCCCGGTAGGTCAGATAGTCCAGCCAGTCGTCCTGCGTGTTGTCCCAGGTACTGGACGGGCCCATGGACTTGGTGCGCCACAGCTCCACGGCCCGGCCGTCACACGACGCGGACCAGACCTCCTTCGCGATGAACTCGGCGGACAGGATCGTCTTCCCGGCGAACTCGGCAGTGGGCAACTTGTAGAACAGCCGCTTGAGGTCATACGGGGCGCAGTAGTCCCACTCACACAGACCCAACCCCTCGTTGGATTCGCCGTTGAACCGATATTGCGGCGCGTCGTGCCAGTAACGGGAGACCATCGTCCAGTCCCCAGCCTTGGGCGCGTCGGTGTGCGGGTCGATGTACACCGGCCAGGTGGTTTTCGCGTCGGTGAGCATCTGCTGATCCGGGGTCAGCTGCAGCTGCTCGCCGCCTGCCGGCACCTGAAGGTCGATCGGCGCCACCCGGGAGGCATCGCCCGGGCCTTGGGCCGCATCGTCGGCCGCGGTGGCCGCGCGCACCCCGACCGGCGCGCCGGTGGAGTCCCACATGATCGGCTTCGGTGCAGCGAACACCACACCGCCCGCGCTCTCGTCGAGCGCTTCGAAGCCGCCACCGGAGGCCTCACGCACCTCCAGGCCGTCGGTCTGCATTCCAAAGGTGAGCTGGGCCAGAGCCGGGTTCTTCGCCGCCTCGGCCGAGCGCACCACGAGCAACTCGTGAAAGCCGGTGGTGTCCGCCCGCAGGGCCAGATCCACCCCGGGCAGCACGTCCGGATACGTGGCCGTGTCGCCATTCAGGACCGGGTTGGGCAACGACTCGGGCCAGGAAAACGACAGTGTGCGCCCGAGCTGGTCAAGGCGCACCAGAGGTGTATTGGCACCGCCGCCCGAGAAGCTTATCCCGACCGAGGCGACCTTCGGGCCTACGCTGCCGTCGCTGCGCACCTCAAGGGTGTTATCGATCGCCTCCCACGCCCCGCCCACCCGGGCCCGCACGGGCCGCAGATGCTGCACGACCTCACGGTCGCCTGACGGGGTCGCGAAAGTCTCACTGGACTCATCCCGCAGCGAGGTGATCTCCACGTTCTTGCCGGTGTCCGCGGCCAGCGTCGTGGCGGCTGCCTCAGTCGGCGCGCTCTTGGCGGTCTGTTTCGCAGCGGACGAGGAAGGCGCCGCGGCGGCGGACGGCACGACGGCGGTCGCGGGCAGCGCCAGGGAACCGGCCAGCAGCGCCGCGGCCAGCCCTCCCATATGCCAGGAGGATCCCTTTTCCTGACGTCTCACTCGATACGACCGCAGCCGCCGCATGGCGTTCCCCTCCCCTTTACCGCCGCGACCGAACAGGCGTCGCGACCAGGGAAAGATAAACAGCGGGTGAAGTGACGTCTACAGGACGTCAATGACGGCAAAACAGACCTTGTCCGGATCTACACAACCGCTCTCACCGTGTGAGAAGGATCACCGCCGTCTCGTACATTTTTCTCGGGTTTCCCGGATGGCAAACTCTCCGCTGTAAGAGCGGGTTTGACCCACGCATCCCGGACCACCGAGATGCCACAGCGATATCCGAAGCAGACCTCCCATCGACACTTCCGGCGTGCCGTCCCCCGCTTTACGCGTGCACAGGCCCCTCGGCCTCTCCGCGAAACACTTCCTGGCCCGCCCAGACGAGTACGACCTTCTGAGAGGGAGTGCTGCAAGGTACGCACTGCGTGCCATGACGACAGCAGGGAGATTCCGGCGTACCGGACGTGTGAGTCGAGCCTACGAACCGCCGGCCTGCCATGGGCTGGAAACTTCGGCTGCATCTCAGACGCCGCCCGGCTCTTCACCGTGCGCAACCAACGCCGCATGTCGCGGCATCCTTCTCCGTCGTGAAGAAAGCAGATGACGTCAGCGTCATCTGCCTTGGCCGTCGGGCGCCCGAAGGCTGGAGCCGCAATAGGCCCTGAAGACCTCTGGGCCCAGACGGTCGGGTTTTCAGTTCGCGGCGCCGTCGGTGTAGCCCGCGTCGACAAGACCCTGCTGCACAAGATCGGGGCGGTTGCTGATGAACCCGTCGGCGCCACCGCGGGCGAACTCCACCGCGCTCTTGGGGTCGTCCACCGTCCAGAGGAAAACCTTCAGCCGCTGCCCGTGCGGGCCCTTCAGGGCATGGGCCGCCTTGAAGTACCGAGGAGTCACCTTCAGGTACTTCATGTTGATCTGGTCGGCCACCTTCGCGTACCCCGCCAGGTTCTTCACCGTCGGTTCACGCGAGAGCAGGGCAGTGCGCGCCTCAGGGGCATGAGCGCGTACGGTCCGCAGGGTGCCGGTGTCGAAGGCCTGGATGATCAGCCGGTCCGTCACCCGGTCGCCCTCGAGCCAGCCCAGCCGGCCGAGTTCCTTCACCGTGTCCTCGGCGAGCCGCGGATAGATCTCCGGCCACTTGATCTCAAGTACCAGCTTCTGGCCGTTGCCATCCACGCGGCGCATGTACTGCTGAAGGGTCGGTATCCTCTCCCCCGCCCACTGCCGGCCCTTCCAGCCGCCGGCGTCCAGCGTGGATATCTCCGCCCAGGTGAAGTCCCCTACCTTCCACGGCGCACGCTTCGGGAATTTCTCCTCGACATCGGTGGTGCGGGCCAGGGTCTTGTCATGGATGACCACCAGCGTGCCGTCCTTGGTGCGCTGGACGTCGTTCTCCAGCCACTCGATGCCCTGTGCTCGCGCGGTATCCATCGCGGCCAGGGTGTTCTCCGGGGCCGCGTGGGTGCCAGCCCTGTGGGCCACACTCACCACACCCTCGCGGCTGGTCGCATCCGTCTCCGTGGACGTCACCAACAGCACCGCAACCAAGCTCAGGACCAGTCCTGCCACGCACAGGAAAACGCGCGCGAACATCCACTCTCCTCATGGGTCGACGGCACAGACTTTCACGGCGTAGTCGAGACGGCGCCGGTAGTGCCAGGAAGAATGGAGACTACCTACCACCCGCCGAGACACCCGCGGGTGGCCGGGACGATCGGTCACGCCGACACCAGCAGCGCCGTCCTACTCGGCCACAAGGTCAGGCACGCAGATGCGGGTTCGGGTCATCATCCAACGACGCCAAGCTCCAAGTGACCGAGGCGTCCGGTTGCTTGCTCCCTGGCCACTTCGCCGGTTTTGTACTTGGACGAAAGTCGAACCTTGTGTAGAAACGGTCCCACACACGGCGGTACTCGCTCTCCGAGAGCTGGATCACAGCCGGGTTCGTCACGAGGAGAGCGTATCGATCGCTCCGCCGCGAACACACGGTGTACATCGTTCACGGAATCGCGGCCAGAGCCCTGAAAACGGCCACCTGGTGCTCGGGGGTGACCCCACACCTGCCCAGTGGATCTCCCCACACATAGGGCGCCTGACCGGCGAACGGACGCCATAAGGAAAGGGTCGCTCGATGGAGGCCAGCTGGAGTACGGCATGAAAGTGCCGTCCGACCATGATTCCTCAGTAGCCATTGTCTTCCCGATCTTGAGAGATACGCGTCGATCGGGCGGCAGCGGGGTGCTTGGTGCATACGAGCAGGGCCTCCTGAACAGCCCGTTGGTGTCGTCGAATCACCGAGCAACAACAGGAGGCCCCGGTGCCGCAGTCTTCCGTGTCGATGGCCGGGCGGTCCAGTTCGGTCGCCCTGGAGTGTGAGTCTCCGGCTCACCGGTTCGGGAACGCTGCGGACCACGGGATCGGCAGCCGCGCTACCCGTCGGACATGACGGATGTGGAGTGGGCGGCTATCCGGCCGCTGCCGGGCCGGCTGCGCGGTCGGGGTGGCCGGCCGGAAGCGTACTGCCACCGGGCGATACTCGATGCGATCCGGTATCTCGTGGACAACGGGATCAAGTGGCGGGGCCGCGAAGAAGGTTCAGGCGGCTGCCGGCGGCCGCGGGCCTGCGTCAGCCGGCCACCTCGCACGAACACCCCGGTACCAAGCCACGGGCAAGACCCGGTTTGATGAAGACAGCCGGGCCGCCCCGGCGGGCAGCTGGGCCGGGACGCCGCATGGGGCGCACGACGAGCAGCAACTCGGCGCGGGCGGCCGGACGCAGGCCCAACCCGGCGGGACAGGACACAGCAGGCCGGCACCGCGCGGCGGCGGCACTGCGGCCGGGGCGCGGCGCGGGCACCCGGCCGGGCGCGGGGTGACGGGGGGCGCGAGCGCGGCGTTGCCGGGGGGGGGGACAACAGGACGGCAGGCACGGGAAGTACGGCGGCGGACTCGGACGGTGGGACGGCCGCGCCAGGCAACGGGCGGCCTCCGGGCACAGCGGGGGCAGGCAGCGCGGGTCCGGCCGACGGCAGGCGGTCCAACGCGCGGCGAGACGGCCCGCCTGCCGCCGGCCGGGGGGCCGGTGCGGGCACGGCGCGACCCGGACCGCGTCCTGTCGGCCCGAACGCACCGTCCTTCAAGCGCAGCGCGCCGATGCCCGCCACTCCGCTGGGCCCGCGCGATCAGTTCGGGGTCGGAGGCGACCCGAGCGAGCGGCGCACGCCCCCCTCGTGACCCGGTGTGTGCCCGAAGGGCACGTCGGTCCAGGGGTGTTCGATGGCCCTGGTGACACATGTGCACGGGGTTGCGAGTGCTGTCGGAGGGACCCCGGCGCGGGTCGCGGAGCACCATGGCGGCTCTGTGATCGACGACACGCTTACCATTTACTTGCCGGATCAAGTATGTGAGTAGGATGCCGACTGCCTTACCGATCCACTCCCCGAAACCTCTGCCTACCGGTGCGCTGCCGGTACTTGCGGCGCCCGCCTGTCATCGCAGGCCGGACAGCAGAGGCCAGGGCGCACATCAAGGTATGCCCCTACTCCGCATGCTCCGAGCCGTTCGGAGCCATCATCAGGGAAGCAAGTTGCGACAAGAATTCCTCCGAAGACACTGGCACACAGCCGGTGCCGCGCTGGTCGCCGGCGCACTCGGGCTGGTCTCGGCGCTGGCCGCCGTGCAGGTCGCCCTGCACGTCGTGGCCGCGCACAGCAGTGCATACTTCGACGTTCTCGTGGCGAAACATCTCGCCCCCGACGCCCCGGGCACCGTCGCCGGACTCGTTGCCGGTCACGGGGTGCCCGTCGAATGGCGCATGGCGCCGTTCGCGGGGCACATCACAGCCCCCTGGGTGTTCGAGCACCGCTCCGAACTGCTCCTTGTGGGGTTCGGCCCGCTGCTCGGTACCGCCGCGCTCGGGTGGTTCGTTGCCGCAGCGGCGCGCCTCCTCGCGCTCCCGAAGTGGCCCTTGCTGGCCGCCTCGGCGGGTTCCTACGCCGCCCTCACGGGTATCGCGCAGGTGGCGACCCGTGACCCTGGGGCGGCTTCGGCGATGCAACTGTCGACGTCCACTGTCTGGGCGGTCGTCGCGGCGGCCGGCTGGGCGCTGGTGGTCGGTGGCGCCGTCGTACGCTTCCACCCCTCGACGGGGCGGCGTCCGGCTCGGGACGTGCGTGCCGCACGACAGCGGGCCGTGCGGGGGACGGCGGTCGCGGCCGCGGTGGCGGTGGTCGCCTCGGTGCTGTCCGCGGGTACCGCGGCAGCGGCGTCCGCCCAGACGCGACCGCTGCCGAAGTGGCGGGCCTCAGGCGTCGGTGACGCCCTGAAGGAACTGCAGCGTGAGGCCGGCCACAAGCTCGACGTGGCCAGGAATCCGCAGACGGGTACGCCCTCGGCACTGGGTGGTCTGCGCAGCCGGGTGACGGGGCACGACGTCCCGGCGTGGCTCCACGCACACGCGAAGCTCTTCGGTGTCGCGGACACCGACGGCCTGCTGTCGAAGGTCACCGGGCGCGCCCAACTGCCCGACGCGACCGGCGCCCACCACGTCTGGTACGACCAGTCGATCCACGGCGTGCCGGTGTACAACGCCCGGCTGGGCGTGCACCTGGACCGCAACAACACGACAGTGACCGCCGTCACCAACGGGCTGCGCCCCGACCTGATCCCCCCGGCTTCCACGGTCCCGACGGTGCGTCAGAAGAACGCTCTCGCGGTCGCCGGCAAGACGATGCGGCACGCCACGCCTACCGCGTCTCCGACGCTCGTGGTGTACCCCGGTTCGCCGAAGCAGGGATTCAGGAGCCCCTCGGCCCTGGCCTGGCAGATCGACGTGAGGGACAAGGGCGGGTTCAGCGAACGGGTCTTCGTCGATGCTCTGCACAAGGGAGTCATCGTCGGTGTCCAGCCTCTCACCGAGGCCGCCGCGGCCGCGGTTCCCGACCCTCCGAGGGCGCTGCCGCAGAACGCCACCGAGAACGACCTCAAGTGGGCGCCGGACGTCGACTACGACACCGACGGCTGCTACAACGTCCCGGCGATCGGTCCGGACGGCACCATCTCCCAGGGCCTCGACCACAACAACACCACCACCTCGGCCGACTGCCACGACAAGTCCGATCTGGACAACACCAACGCGTACTCCCGGCAGCGGTGCAACCTCGGATGGTGTATCTACCTCTACGACTACTACTTCGAGAAGGACGTCGCGGCCGACGACAGCGACATCGGGGGGCACACCCACGACTGGGAGCACGTCGCGGTCTGGGTGAAGGACGACCAGGCGGAGTACGTGTCCACGTCCGCGCACGGTGAGTACCACGTCCACCCGGCCAGTGACGTGATCTGGGACGGCACCCACCCCAAGGTCGTCTACCAGAAGGACGGCGCCTCGACCCACAATTTCCGCCTCGCCAACGCGGGCGACGAGCCGCCGGAGAACGACTACCACACCTGGCGGCGCCCCGCGCTCGTCTCCTACAACGGCTTCCCCAACGGACTGCGGGAAAAGCTCTTCGCCGCGGACTTCGGCCACGCGACGATGGGCATCAAGGACTCGGCGTTCGCCAGCAACATCGAGAAGGCGATGCCGATGGTGCCGGGAGAGTGTCACACGTCGCCCACCGGAGCGACCATCTGCGACCCTCCGACCGAGGCTTTCCCGTTTTCCCCCCTCGCCGACCAGGGCTCACCGGGCACCCCGTCGGGCCCGGGTTCCACGCCCAAGGTCCTCTATCGAGCGATCTATGACATGAAGCACCAGACGGACAATTCCGCAGCCGTACAGGTGAGGGAGGAGGGTGGCCCGGCCACCAACGACGCCGACGCGAACGATGCATACGACCAGAGCGGCGTGGTCTACAACTTCTACAAGAACAAATTCGGGCGCAACAGCATAGATGGCAACGGCATGTCGCTGAAGTCATTCGTGCACTACGACAAGAACTACAAGAACGCGTCCTGGAACGGCTCGTACATGACGTACGGCGACGGCATGCTGTCGCAGGACGTCTCCGGCCACGAGATGACGCACGGCGTCACCCAGTACACCGCGGGCCTGCAGTACGAGTTCGAGTCCGGTGCGCTGAACGAGAGCATCTCCGACTTCTTCGGTGAGATGACCGAGCGGGCGGCAAAGGGAAAGAACGACTGGCTGGTAGGTTCCGACATGGCGGCCATGGGCCCCATCCGTTCCATGGCCGACCCCACCATCCACAATCAGCCGCGACACATGAGCGCGTACTCCGAGACCTGTTCCGACAATGGTGGTGTCCACACCAACAGCGGTATTCCGAACTACGCGTTCTACCGCATGTCCGTTCTCATGGACCCCGATACCACCACGGACATCCTTTGGCGGGCGATGACCCAGTACCTCTCCCCGACGTCGACGTTCGCCGACGCCGGGACGGCCATGGTGACCGCGGCCTCCGACCTCTACGGCCCGACGTCCCGTCAGGCTTCCGTGACCAACACGGTCTGGGAGAACGAGGTCGGGGTCACGCCGACCACACCGGACCCCCGGCCCGCGGAATGCAGCGGCGGCTTCGGCGTCATCGTCCACTGCTCGACCATGGAGCAGGTCTACGGTGACTCCGGGGCGCTGACGGCCGACGGTGCCTCGCTCGAGGACGTGGCCGGCTCGCTGGTCCACATGTATGAGCTCGGCACCGTCTCCGGGTCCCCTGCTGTCACCTATTACGAGAAGGTCTTCCTCGACAACAGGGCCGATTTCGATGACACCCTGGAACTCAAGGGCCCGCTCTTGGATCAGTTCGTGCGGACGGTCCAGGACCTGGAGCCCGTGTTCGAGGCGGTAGGAACGGACGCGGCCGACGGGGTCATCATCACCCAGCAGCAAATCGACTCGGCCACCGCTTTCAAGGACGCGCTGGTCACCGCCGCGAACGAGCAGGGCAAGACGCATCTGGCCCAGCTGATCCCCCGGGAGTGGGCCAGGTTCGACGCACAGCACCTGGTGGGCCTCAGCGTCACCGCAGGCATTCACTACCTCGACGGCATCGCCGAGCAGGTGCCCCCTGCCACCCCGGGACAGGCCGCACCGTCGCTGGCCTCGACCTTCGACAACGTGTCGGTCACGCAGGACACCGCCACCGACTCCGGTGACATGGACGGCGGCGGGGCCAGCTTCTCCGCACAGGCGCTCGCCAAGGCGGGTGTCACCCCGGGTTCGACCGTCTCTCACGGTGGTGTGGCCCTGACCTGGCCGTCCACCGCCGGCAGCGGCAAGCCGGACAACACCGTCGCCAACGGTCAGACCATCGCCCTCAGCGGCGCCGGCGACAGCCTCGGGTTCCTGGTCTCTGCGAGCTACGGACCCGCGGGCGGCAAGGGGACCGTCTTCTACTCCGACGGAACCAGCCAGCAGTTCAGCCTGAACAGCCCCGACTGGTTCGGCGGCGACGGGGACGCGGCGATCAGCAGCGCCTACCAGAACCGTGAGGGCAATGAGAAGTACGAGGGATCGGCGTACGTCTACTACGCCGGTGTGCCGTTGCAGTCCGGCAAGACACCGGTCAGCGTCCAGCTGCCCAAGGTCAGCGCCGCCGCAGCTCCCGACACGCCCACGCTGCACGTCTACGCCATGGGCCTCGGCAAGGCCGCGATGAGCCTTGAGTCGGCGTTCAACAACATCGCTGTCACCCAGGACACCGCCACGGACCTGGGCGACTTCGACGGCGGCGGGGCGAGCTTCTCCGCGCAGGCACTCGCCGCAGCAGGCGTCACTCCGGGTTCCACCGGCACCCACGCGGGTCTGCGCTTCACCTGGCCCTCCACCGCCGGTGCGACAGCGACCCACGGCACCGGTACCTTCGGTGAGCCCGACAACGCCGTCGCCTCGGGTCAGACCATCGCCGTCGACGGCACCCAGGGCAGTACCCTCGGGTTCCTGGTCTCGGCGAGTTACGGACCCGCGGGCGGGAAGGGGACCGTGTTCTACTCCGACGGAACCAGCCAGCAGTTCAGCCTGAACAGCCCCGACTGGTTCGGCGGTGACGGTGACGTGGCGTTCAGCGGCGCCTACCAGAACCGCGAGGGCAATCAGACGTACCAGGGCTCCGCGTACGTCTACTACGCCGGTGTGCCGTTGCAGTCCGGCAAGACACCGGTCAGGGTCCAGCTGCCCGACGTGAGCACAGTGGCCGCTCCCCACACGCCCACGCTCCACGTCTTCGCGATGACGCGCGGCTGACGACCAGCCAGGGGCTTGCTCCCCGTGTCGGGCCGGCCGAGCGTGACTCGGCCGGCCCGACACGTGCGACCGCTACCGGTCCGGTACCCCCGACGATCCCGCCGGATGCGTCGACCTAGGTGTGCGTCTCGCCGCAGGTGTTGTCGCAGGTCGCGATGATGCGCTGGGTTCCGGCGTCGAACGTCACGTCCATCACGGCCGCCTTGCCGGTCGAGATGTTGCCGAACATGGTGTACGTGCCGGCGAAGTACAGGCCCGACCCGTGCAGCGGGTAGTTCGCCGGGTTGTAGGCGGCGTGGGTGAGCGGGTCGGTCCAGCCGTTCGCGGTCATCCAGCTGTCCGGCACGTAGCCGACGCCCTCGAAGCCCAGGTTGGCGTCGTCCTTGCTGCCGGTGTCGAGCTGAGGGAACTGCGAGGTCATGTCCCACTGTGGCAGCGGGGCCGCGGGTGGGCGCTTGCCCTGTCCTTGGTCTTCCTGTCGCACTCGGCGGCCGTACAAGCTGGTCAAGAGCATCCGCAGTGCGGTCGCGCGATCGGCCGGGTCAACATGTGCCAGCCCGGTCAGGACGCCCTCGGCGTGTCCGGCCAGCGGAATCCCGCGAGCCGCGTTGACAGCCGCCTCCGAAACAGCCGGGGCGTGCAGCGCATCCAGAAAACCGCCGATCGTCGCCGCGGCCGACCAGGGGCCGTCGGGCTCCGACCGCGCCGCGATCCGACCCGCTGGGAACGGCATGACACTCCAAGACCACGGGTACTCAGCCGTCGGCCGCCCGAGGCGCACCGGCGCCGGCACAGGCAACGGCAGACGGTCGGCCAACTCCGGCAACCGCCGCTGCTCGTGCGCGAGGAACTCGGCGGCCGTAGCACGCCGAGGCAACCGGACGAGGAACTCCTCGCCGAGCCGGCACACAAGGTTGTCCCAGCCGTTCGCCAGCACCTCGACCGGCAGGTCCGCCAGGTCGTGGGCGGCCGCCCAGCATTGGTGCCGGCCGTCCCCGCTCACCGGATGCGAAGGCCGCCCCGTCCGCCTGCTCGGGAGGCCGGCGCGCAACGCGAGGGCTGCCCTTTGCCATCCGGTTCAGTTTCCGCCGCTCCGCCGGCGGTGTGCGTGATGGAGAGCGCTGCACGTGATCGACAGCGGCGCCATCGGCGTTTTCCTCGGCCTTGGCTTCGGCGAAGACGAATACCGCGCTGCCGCTCTCACCCCGCAGGAGAGGGCGTTCACTCATTGAGTGACGAGGCGGAACGGGTGGTGCGGGTCGCGGGGGCAGACGGCGATGATCAGCCGCCCCGGCCCGGTGAGACGCCTGTGGGCACGTTGGCGCCCATGACCCCGATGTCCTGCCGGTCCTCGTAGGGGACCCAACTGGTGGTGGCGGGAT
>NZ_JBEYRP010000047.1:0-34776 GCF_040704085.1 Streptomyces sp. NPDC047841 | reverse complement strand
GGTTACATTCCGAACCCGGAAGCTAAGCCTCACAGCGCCGATGGTACTGCAGGGGGGACCCTGTGGGAGAGTAGGACGCCGCCGAACAATTTTTGGGAAAACCCCCGCACCTTCGGTGCGGGGGTTTTCTGCGTTTAGGGTGCACTCATGCGCTATGACCTCGTGATCTTCGACAACGACGGTGTCCTCGTGGACAGCGAGCCCCTGTCCAACCGGCTCCTGGCCGCCTATCTGACCGAACTCGGGCATCCCACGACGTACGAGGACTCCATCCGCGACTACATGGGGTCGGCGATGCACCGGATCCACGACCTGGTGCTGGAGCGGACGGGAGAGCGGCTGCCGGCCGAGTTCGACGAGGTCTTCCACGCGCGCGTGTTCGCCGCGTTCGAGCGGGAGTTGCGGCCCGTGCCCGGGGTGACCGGCGTACTGGAGAAACTGGCCGCGGACGGGGTGCCGTACTGCGTGGCCTCCTCGGGGAGTCACGCGCGGATCCGGGTCGGGCACCGGACGACCGGGCTGGACCGGTGGTTTCCCCGGGAGCGGGTCTTCAGCTCGGAGGATGTCGGGCGGGGCAAGCCGGCGCCGGATCTGTTCCTGCACGCGGCCGAGCGGACGGGTGTGGCCCCCGGGCGGTGCGTGGTCGTGGAGGACTCACCGCTGGGCGTACAGGCGGCTGTGGCGGCCGGGATGGACGTGTACGGGTTCACCGCGATGACGCCGGCGGCGAGGCTCGCCGGTGCCGGTCACCTCTTCTCCCGCATGGACCAGTTGCTCGACCTGCTGATATGACCCCGGTCGGCCGTGCGGGCTGACATCTGTCATGCGGAGCTCCGGACGAACGTTTCTACTGCCGGACCCGGCCCGGCAGCGAAGCTGAGGGCATGACGAAGAACACGGGGAACCAGGGCCGCGAGCCGGGCGTGCTGGACAACTTCAGACCGCTGCTCGTCGATGTGGCGCTGCCGCTCGGCTCGTACTACCTCTTCAAGGACGCCTTCGGGACGAGCACCTTCGCGGCGCTCGCCTGGAGCAGTGTCGTACCGGCGGTGCGGACGGTCGGGGGACTGGTCAGGGAGCGCAGGACCAACGCGCTGGCGGGGCTGATCCTCTTCGTCAACGTCGTGTCCCTGCTGCTGAGTTTCGTCTCGGGTGACCCGCGGCTGATGCTGGCCAAGGACAGCGGGGTCAGCAGCACGGTGGCCATCGGCATCCTGGTGTCCGTCCGGCTCGGCAGGCCGATGATGACCGCGGGCATGAAGCCCTTCCTGGTGAAGGGCAGCGCGGCGAGGGAAGCCGCCTGGCAGCGGCTGGTGTCCGGGGCGGCGGCCGACTCCGCGGCCTTCCGGTCCAGGGAGCGGGTGTTCTCCGTGGTGTGGGGCCTGGCCCTGCTGACCGAATGCGTCGTACGGGTCGTGGGTGCCTACACCGTCCCGGTGGACACCATGGTGTGGCTGGGCGCCGTGATCCTGATCGTCACGATGGTGATCGCTTTCGTGGTCAGCGGCGGGCTGGCCGCGGAGCCCATGGAGCGGATGCTCGCGGCCGAGGTGGAGGCCGGCCGGGCGGAGCGGCCCGAGGTGGCCGTCGCCGCCTGATCGCCGAGCGGAGGCCGGGTGGGCCGGAGCCCGGACCGAAGCTGAGGAGAATTCATCTTTGGCTGGATCTACCCAGCGGTAGCCCGGGGCCCTACTCTCGCCGCCATGACTGATGTGCTGCGGCGCGGTAGGGCCTCGCTGGCGTTCAGCTTCTTCGCCCAGGGCGTCGCCTTCGCCCTGCTGGTGACGCGCATCCCGGCCATCCAGGACCGGTACGGGGTGTCCGACGCGCTGCTGCCGGTCTTCCTGGCGGCCGTGCCCGTCCTCGCCGGGATCGGCAGCGTGTGCACCGAGCAGTTGGTGAAGCGGGTACGGCCCAGCCGGCTGCTGCGCTGGTCCCAGCCGGTGGTGCTGCTGGCGCTGCTCGGCGTCGGGGCGGGCGGGCACGGACAGGTCGCCGTACTGGCCGTGGCGCTGGGCGTGTTCGGCCTGGCGGTGGGTGCGCTGGACGCGTCCATGAACATGCTCGGCGTCAGCCTCCAGCGGTCGTACGGGCGCAGCATCATGCTCGGCTTCCACGCCGTCTACAGCCTGGGCGCGATCCTGGGGGCCTCGCTGGCCTGGGCGGGGGCGCACTGGCACCTGACGCTGTGGGTGTCGTACCTGCCGGCGGTGGCCGTGCTGCTGCCGGCGGCGCTGGCCGGGAGCCGGTGGTACGTGGACGGGGAACCCGTGCCCGACGCCGAGCGGAGCGCGGAGCGGGGGACCGTCGTCTTCAAGCTGCTGCTTCCCCTGTGTCTGGTGATGATGTTCGCGTACATCGGTGACTCGACCGTCTCCAACTGGAGCGCCAAGTACCTGAAGGACGTGCTGGGCAGCTCGGAGCAGCTGGCGACCGTGCCGTACAACGTGTACATGGTGACCACGCTCGTGGGGCGGGCCCTCGGGGACCTCGGGGTCCGGCGGCTCGGGGCCGTGGCGGTCGTACGGCTCGGAGCGGTGGTCGCGGCCTGCGGGTTCGCGGTGGTGGCCGTGGCGCCCGGCGCGTGGGCCGGGATGCTCGGATTCACCCTGCTGGGGCTGGGGTTGTGCGTGCTGGTGCCGCAGACGTTCGCGGCGGCGGGACGGTTGTTCCCCGGGACGTCGGACGCGGCGGTCGCGCGGCTGAACATCTTCAACTACGTGGGGTTCCTGGTCGGCGCGCCGCTGGTGGGCGCTCTGGGCGACGCGTGGAGCTACCGGGGGGCCATGCTGGTGCCGATGGTGTTGGTGCTGGTGACACTGGGGTACGCCAGGTCGTTCGCCACTCAACCGGACCGATACGGTGGCGGGCATGAGCGGCCGCGCACAGCTGATGTGGGACGAGGCAGTAACGGGCTATGACTTCGGCCGGAACCATCCGATGGATCCGGTCCGGCTGGAGCTGACCCGCCGGCTGGTGGGTGCCTTCGGGCTCGACCGGGAGGTGGAGGTCGTCGCGGCGAAGCCGGCCGGCGAGTCCACGCTCCGGCTGGTCCACCGGGAGGACTACATCGACGCCGTGAAGGCCGCGTCGGCCGATCCTGCGGGGGCGGACGGCTCGTACGGGCTGGGAACGCCCGACGATCCCGCGTTCGCGGGGATGCACGAGGTGTCCGCGCTGATCGCCGGGCAGTCGGTGGGGGCGGCCGAGGGGGTGTGGCGGGGCGACGCCGGCCACGCCGTGAACTTCGCGGGCGGGCTCCACCACGCCATGCCCGGTGGGGCGTCGGGGTTCTGCATCTACAACGACGCCTCGCTCGCCATCGCGCGGCTGCTGGAGCTGGGGGCCGAGCGGGTCGCCTACGTGGACGTCGACGTGCACCACGGGGACGGGGTGCAGGCCGCGTTCTGGGAGGACCCGCGGGTGCTGACGATCTCGTTGCACGAGCATCCCCGTACGTTGTTCCCGCAGACCGGGTGGCCGCAGGAGACCGGGGCGGGCGCGGGGGAGGGGGCCGCGGTGAACGTGGCGCTGCCGGCCGGGACCGGGGACGCCGGGTGGGTACGGGCCTTCCACGCCGTGGTGCCGGAGCTGCTCGCGGAGTTCCGGCCGCAGGTCCTCGTCACCCAGCACGGGGCCGACACGCACTTCGAGGATCCGCTCGCGCACCTGGCGGTCTCGCTGGACGCGCAGCGGGCGGTGCAGGTGGCGTGCCACGATCTGGCGCACGAGTACGCCGGGGGGAAGTGGGTCGCGCTGGGCGGGGGCGGCTACGCGGTGGTGGACGTCGTACCGCGGTCGTGGACGCACCTGGTGGGGATCGCGGCCGGGAAGCCGGTGGCTCCGGAGGCGGTGATCCCCGAGGAGTGGCGGCAGGCCGTGTACGCCCGGACGCGGCAGTCGGGGCCGTGGCGCATGACGGACGGGTTGTGGCCGGTGCCGTGGGCGTCCTGGGAGGAGGGGTACGACCCCGCCGACCGGGTCGACCAGGCCGTGCTGGCGACCCGGCGGGCCGTGTTCCCGTTGCGCGGCCTTCTTCCCTGACGGTGTCCCCCGGCCCACCCGGGGGCCGGGATTAGGCCAACCGTGCGGACTTCCGGCGTTCCCGTCCCGTCCGCACCGGTGATGGGCCACCATCGCATCCGTGTCGACCGCCGCCCGTCTCCGAGCGCATCTGGTGGCCGCCCGGCTGGCCGGTGTGGTGGCGACGTCACGGGAGGTGAGCCTGCGGAGCTACCGGCTGTTCGCCGCCCGGGACCCGCGCGTGCTGATCGGGATCGATCCCGAAGGGGCGTGGGGTGTCCGGGACCTGCTCGGGTTGATGGCGGAGAAGTGCGGGGTTTCGGCCGATCCTCGATACCTTTCCGGACCGGATGTGATCGATCCGGAGCGGACGCTCGCCGCGCTGGACGCTTTCGCCGGGCGGATCCGGGAGGTGGCCCGGCGTGGCGCGCCGGTGCTGCTCGGTACCGGGCACCCGCGTCCGCTGCTCGGTTTCTACGCCGGACTGGCGGACGCGTTGTCGGCGGCGGGATGTGAGGTCCTCACCCCGGCGCAGGGTCGCTGTGTCGACATATTGACCCGGTTCGGTCTACGTACCCATCGCCTCGAATACGTCCGGGGGGTTGCCCTGGTGCGGGAACCGGCGAGCGGGCGCCCCGGTTGTGAGCCGGGCGCCCACAGCCACTCGCCGCTCCCGGTTCGGGTCGCGCTGGACGCCGCGGCGGCGGCTGGCGGGCCGCTGCCGGAGCTGGTGGTGGGGGACCACGGCTGGGTCTGCGGTGCTGGTCAGCTGGGGTTCGAGGCCATCGGTCTGGCCGACACGGATGACCCCGCGCTGTTCGTGGGTGAGGCCGAGGGGCGGGTGTCCGTCGCCGTTCCGGTTGATGACGCAGTGCGGTCTGCTCACTACCAGCCGCTGATCCGCTACGTGCTCAATCGGGCGTGTCTGTCACAGTAGGCCGCCGATGGGTGCACCTCTTCCCCACTCGCATCACCCGCCCCTAGTCTGGGGAGTGAGCACGCAACGACGAAGAGTCACCGGAAGGGGAAGCCGGTGGCCGTCGAGTGCGGAAGGTTCAGGTGTGTCATGGCTGCAGCTGGCGAGAGGCCTCTGAACGAGGTTCAGTTCCTTACCGTGGCGGAGGTCGCCTCGGTGATGCGAGTGTCGAAGATGACCGTGTACCGCCTGGTGCACAGCGGTCATCTGCCCGCGATCCGGGTGGGACGGTCGTTCCGCGTCCCGGAGCAAGCGGTGCACGAGTACCTCCGCGACAGCTATGTGGGGGTGGAGACGGCCTGACGGCGACGCCCGGGTGCCCCCGGGCACCCCTCGATTACGACCTCGGCGCTCGGTTGGGTAGGCTAGCCCCTCGTAGGTCGTGTGGGCCCATGGCGCCCAAACAACCGAGTGATGAGAAGTGAGCGAGGGTAGTCGTGGGCTCTGTTATCAAGAAGCGGCGCAAGCGGATGGCCAAGAAGAAGCACCGCAAGCTGCTCAAGCGCACGCGCGTTCAGCGCCGTAACAAGAAGTAAGCGGCGCAGCGAGAGCGTGGCCCTGTGGCCCCCCACCAGCAGTGGTGGGGGGCCACAGGCATATACCGATGGGGGAATTTGCGTCGCCGGGCGCACCTGTGGTCATCACAGCGCACCATCGACCGGCTAGGTTGGCCGCACACGGGGAACGCGGGATACCGGTCATGCGGGAAGGAAGGCGCTGATCTTGGGACGGATCGTGCTCGTCACCGGAGTCGCCCGGCAGCTCGGCGGCCGGTTCGTGCGGCGGATCCAGCGGGACCCGGAGGTCGAGCGTGTGATCGCCGTGGACGCGGTGCCGCCGGCGCACCACCTGGGCGGCGCGGACTTCGTCCAGGCCGACATCCGGCAGCCGACCATCGCCCGGGTGCTCGCCGAGACCGGCGCGGACACGGTCGTCCACCTGGACGTCACGGGCACGGCCCTGGGCGGCGGCAGCCGGGCCACGGTCAAGGAGACCAACGTCATCGGCACCATGCAGCTGCTCGGCGCGTGCCAGAAGTCGCCGGCCGTGCGGCGGCTGGTGGTGAAGTCCAGCACGAACGTGTACGGCTCCGCGCCGCGCGACCCCGCCGTGTTCACCGAGACCACCCCGCCCAAGTCGCTGCCCAGCGGCGGCTTCGCGAAGGACGCCGTCGAGGTGGAGGGGTACGTCCGCGGGTTCGCCCGGCGGCGGCCGGACGTCGCCGTGTGCGTGCTGCGGTTCGCCAACATCCTCGGACCGGCCGCGGACACCCCGCTCGCCTCGTACTTCGCGCTGCCCGTCCTGCCGACCGTGTTCGGCTACGACCCGCGGCTGCAGTTCGTGCACGAGGACGACGTCGTCGAGGTGCTGCGGATCGCCTCGCACGAGCCGCGCCGGGGCACCCTGAACAGTGGCACCTTCAACATCGCCGGGGACGGCGTGCTGCTGCTCTCGCAGTGCTCCCGGCGGCTCGGGCGGCCCACCGTGCCGCTGCCGCTGCCCGCGGTCACCTGGGCCGGGTCCCTGGTGCGTACGCTCGGTATGACGGACTTCTCGCCGGAGCAGATCCGGCTGCTCACCCACGGGCGGGTGGTGGAGACCGCGCAGATGCGCGAGACGCTGGGCTTCACGCCCCGCCACACGACGGCCGGGACCTTCGCGGACTTCGCGCGCGGCCAGGGTGCCGGACTGCTGCCGCCGGAGGGCCTGGCGGCGGCCGTCGACCGGGTCGCCGCGCTGACCGCGAGGGCAGGCGGCCACCCCCAGAAGCACAGCGCCAACTGAGGAGAGCGGCAACGATGGCGGACGCCAAGGTCATTCCGTTCGACGACGACCGGTCCCGTGGGAACGCCGCACAGCGCCAGCCGCGGCGGCGGCGCGGTGCGCTCGGGGAGCCGGGGGAGATGGGCGCGGTCCAGCCGCTGCCGGGACGGGCGCGGGAGGACGCCCCTGTGAGCCGCGAGGAGGAGCCGCCGCAGACCGTGGAGGCAGGCGGGCGGGACGGCGGCCTGGAGCGGCGGGTGGCGGCCGGGCTGGCCTTCCTGCGGCGCCGGCTCACCGGGGACTACGAGGTCGACGACTTCGGTTACGACGAGGAGCTGACCGACCAGGTCCTGATGTCGCTGCTGCGGCCGGTGTTCGAGAAGTACTTCCGGGTCGAGGTGAAGGGCGTCGAGAACATCCCGGCCGAGGGCGGGGCGCTGATCGTCGCCAACCACTCCGGGACGCTGCCGCTGGACGGGCTGATGATGCAGGTGGCGGTGCACGACCACCACCCGGCCGGCCGTCATCTCCGGCTGCTCGCCGCCGACCTGGTCTTCGTGCTGCCGGTGGTCAACGAGCTGGCCCGCAAGCTGGGGCACACCCTCGCCTGCGCGGAGGACGCGGAACGGCTGCTGGGGCAGGGCGAGCTGGTCGGGGTGATGCCGGAGGGCTTCAAGGGGATCGGCAAGCCGTTCGGCGAGCGGTACAAGCTCCAGCGGTTCGGCCGGGGCGGCTTCGTCTCCACGGCCCTGCGCCAGGGGGTGCCGATCGTCCCGTGCTCGATCGTCGGGGCGGAGGAGATCTACCCGATGATCGGCAACGCCAAGACGCTGGCGCGAGTGCTGGGCATCCCGTACTTCCCGTTGACGCCGACGTTCCCCTGGCTCGGTCCGCTCGGTGCCGTTCCGCTGCCCACGAAGTGGACGATCCGGTTCGGTGAGCCCATCCCGACGGACGGGTATCCGCCGGAGGCGGCGGAGGACCCGATGCTGATGTTCAACCTGACCGATCAGGTGCGGGAGCAGATCCAGCACACGCTGTACAAGCTGCTGGTGCAGCGGCGCTCGGTGTTCTTCTGAGGCGTCCGGTGGACGGCACCGAGGGCGCCCTGCTCGGAAAAGGGCGCCCTCGGTGCCGTACGGCCGGGTGGCGTCAGCCCGCGTCCTGCCCGTCGATCCCCAGGCCGGGGAGCAGGTCGGGGATGAGCGGGGGGATCGTGACGTCGGGCTGTCCCGTGGGGGACTTGCCGGCGGACGGGGACGCGGTGTCGGACCCGGTCTTCGGCGGTTCGAGCAGGCCGCCGGTGTCACCGCCGATGAGCCCGTCGCCGCTGCTGCCGGTGGCCGGGCCGCTCGGCGTGCCCGTGCCGGTGTGCTTGCCTGCGGACGGCGTATTGCCCGCGCTGGGCGTGGTGGACCGGTGGCCGCCGGAGGTGCCGGTGGACGCCGGGCCGGAGCCGCCCGGGTGTCTGCCGCCGCCCGGCTGGGCGGGTGGCTGCGGGAGCAGCGACTGCAGCGGGGCGACCTCTTCGTCTATGGCGTCGAAGACCGAGGACACCTGCTGTTTCACATCGCCCAGCTGCGTGGGCAGCCGGTCGCTGAGCGCGCTCCAGACCTGCCGGTGGGACCGGGAGAACGTGGACAGCGCCTGGATGGGGCCGAGCGAGTCCGGGTCGGCCTCGTAGGCCGCGTGGAGCAGGCGGTGGCCCTCGGTGACGTCGTGCTGCATCCCGGACAGGGTGCGGCGGATCTCGCCGATGGACTCGTGGTCCAGGTGGCCGCCCCGGCCGCGCTCCAGCAGGCGCCGGGCCTCGCTGAGGCGGGTGGAGGCCTGGTCGAGGTAGGTCTGGCCGCGCTGGTCGTCGCCGTCGGTCAGGTAGTTGAGCTTGAAGTCCTCGATGCCGCGTTTCAGTCCGTACAGCGAGTCGCCGGGCAGGGCGTCGGTGCTGGCGGCGGCGACCCCGCCGAAGGCCCCGGCGGCCACGCCGACGCTGAGTCCGCCGGCCGCCAGGCCCTTGGTCAGTCTCGTGCGCGGGCGGAGCTTGCCCAGCGGGCTCGCCCGGTGGGCGCCCTTGGCCCGGTGGGAGCGCTGTTCCGGTACCGACGCACCCGTCGCCCCGGTTCCCTCCTGGAGCATGGCCTCCATCGCGGCCACCAGCTGGGCCCGCTGGACGACCTTGACCTCGGGGTCGAGCTGCGGCTTGGGCAGCGCGCCGAGGCCCGCCGCCAGGGCCAGCAGTCCGCCCTGCCCGGTCCGGTCCCCGGCGGTCGGCGGTGGTCCCGCCGGGCCTACGGACTGCTCGGCCGCCGTGTCCCGGTCGGACTGCTCCTCCAGGGCCTGGGCGAAGGCGTTCGCCCGCCGGTGCGCCGATACGTTCGCGATCACTGGCGGCACCTCCTCTCGTCATGACGGTCGACTCCCCAGGGGGTCCTGAGGGTTGCACGCCCATGGAACTTCCACGCGATCGGGCGATCGGGGTCGGCCAGGACGTGACCACAGGGAGCCTGTATCCCGCACAACGACTGGCGCGGCACTTGGGTTACGGACGGCGGATGACCGGATCGGAAAGGCAACGGACCCTCACCGGAGGTGAGTTGGCCGTCGCCCTGGGTCACGTGGTCAGCGGGCGTCGTCCGGCAGCAGCCGGGCGAGGGTGCGTACGGCGCGGTACTGGAGGGTCTTGATGGCGCCCTCGTTCTTGCCCATGACCCGGGCGGTCTCGGCGACCGAGAGGCCCTGGAGGAAGCGGAGCGTCACGCACTCCTGCTGCTGGGGGTTGAGCCGCCGTACGGCGTCGAGCAGGGCGGCGTTCGACAGGGACTCCAGGACGGAGTCCTCCGGGGAGCGTTCGACCTCGTTGGCGTCGAGCATCTCGCCGGTGGTGACCTCCAGCCGGAAGCGGCTGGACTTGAAGTGGTCGGCGACCAGGTTCCGGGCGATGGTGACCAGCCAGGCGCCGAAGTCGCGGCCCTGCCAGGTGAAGGTGCCGATCCTGCGCAGTGCCCGCAGAAAGGTCTCACTGGTGAGGTCCTCGGCGGTCGCCCGGCCGCCCACGCGGTAGTAGATGTACCGGTAGACGGTGTCGCTGTACTGGTCGTAGAGCCGCCCGAAGGCCTCGGCCTCCCCCGCCTGGGCGCGTTCGACCAGGTCCATCATCCGGGCGCTGTCGCTGTCGGCGGCCGGACGGCGGGCGGTGGCCGCGCCGGTGGCCCGCCCTCGTCTGCCGACGGCGGCGCTGCCGTCGGCCAGTGCGTAGCACGGGCCGGCGGGCGCGGCGGCGGCGAAGGCGGGGACGGCGGAGGCGGGGACGGCGTACGCGGTGGGGACGTGGCCGCGCAGCGTCTCTTTGACCATCGCGACCGTTGCGCGCAGCGTAGCCAGGCCCGAGGCGTCAACCCCGACGTGTGGGTACACGGGACTCCCAGAGGCAGAGCTTCCATCACGTGCAGTGCGGGACCGTTCACCCGTCGTAGCGACGGAGGGGTACCGGATTGCGTCTGAGGAGAATAACGCTTCGTGCAGGGCCTGCTACACCGAGTTGCTCAAATCATCGATTGCGTCGCATACGTAACCGTTTGATGGTGGGTCAAGTTTCGCAAGCTGATCGTTTGTTGACCGGAAAGAGGCCGGTTTCGGTAAGGAGCGGCGCGTGTTGAAATGGCCGCGGCATAATTCGTGCGCGCGGGACCCGCCGTGGCGGTTACCGGCGCCGTCGGCTCAGGGCGATCGCCGCGGCCGTGCCGCCGGCCACCGCGCCGACCCCGGCCGCCGCCGGGATGCCGACCTTCGCCGCCTTGCGGCCGGTGCGGTAGTCGCGCAGGCGCCAGTCCTTCTCGCGGGCGTGCCTGCGCAGCTTGGCGTCCGGGTTGATGGCGTAGGGGTGGCCGACCAGGGACAGCATCGGGATGTCGTTGTGGCTGTCGCTGTAGGCCGCGCAGCGCGACAGGTCCAGCCCCTCGGCGGCGGCGAGCGCGCGGACCGCCTCGGCCTTGGCCGGCCCGTGCAGCGGCTCGCCGACCAGCTTGCCGGTGTAGACGCCGTCGACCGACTCGGCCACCGTGCCGAGGGCGCCCGTGAGGCCGAGGCGGCGGGCGATCACCTGGGCGATCTCCACCGGGGCCGCGGTGACCAGCCACACCTTCTGGCCGGCGTCCAGGTGGGCCTGGGCGAGGGCGCGGGTGCCGGGCCAGATGCGGTCGGCCATGTACTCGTCGTAGATCTCCTCGCCGATCGACTCCAGTTCGGCGACCCGGTGGCCCTTGACGATCGACAGCGCCGAGTCGCGGGCGTCCTGCATGTGCTCGGGGTCCTCGACGCCGGCCAGCCGGAACCACGCCTGCTGCCAGGCGAAGCGGGCGAGGTCGCGGGTCTCGAAGAACTTCCGCTTGTACAGCCCCCGGCCGAAGTGGAACAGCGCGGCGCCCTGCATCACCGTGTTGTCGAGGTCGAAGAAGGCGGCGGCCCTGTCGTCCCCGATCACCGGGAACTCCGGTTCCTCCGGCGTGGCGCGCGGGGCTTCCTGCGAGGACTTGCGGGCGGCCTCCGCCGAGGCCTCGCCTGCCAACACGCTCCGCGCCGTGGCGGAGCGCCTACGGGGAGTGAGCCATCCGAGAGCGGCCATGGCGTGAGCATAGCCAGTCCGCCCGGCGGTTCCGGCGAGCGGAGGTTGGGAGGTTGTGAACTCTGCGCGACCGGGCCGTTGACGAAGCGATCCGGAACGGGCGCCGGGCGCGCGAGAATGGCCGGTATGAGTCCCCTCTTCCGACGCAGGGCCGAGCCGCGCGCGCGGCTGGTCACCCTCATCCGCAAGCCGGGCTGCCATCTGTGCGACGACGCGCAGGCGGTGGTCGAGAAGGTGTGCGGCGACCTCGGCGTGCCGTGGGAGCCGAAGGACATCACCGAGGACCGTGCGCTGCACGACCGCTACTGGGAGCAGATCCCGGTCGTACTGGTCGACGGTGAACAGCACACCTTCTGGCGCGTGAACGAGGAGCGTCTGCGCCGGGCACTGACCGACTAGTACAAACCGGCCGGAAAGTCGCTTAGGATCGACGGCGGTTTGGTCTCGGGGGCGGGATTCGTGAGGAGTGTGTGCGGTTTTGCCCCCAGTAACGAAGGAACGCCGCTGCGTATGCGCCGGTTCCCGGCGAGGGCGCAAAAGTGGCGTGACCCCGGTCACTTCTGCCGGGCAAATCGGACACCATCTTTGTGCACGCGTTCACAAAGACATAGCCTGCTGTCGACGGGGCGGTCTGGGGACGTATGACCGCCTACAGCCCCGCTCTACCCGCAGGAGCACCGTGGCAACTGGCCGAACACACCGACCGGCGACCCGTAGCCGAGGGATTCCCGAGGCCACCGTCGCCCGGCTTCCGCTGTACCTCCGAGCCCTGACCGCACTGTCGGAGCGCTCGGTCCCCACGGTCTCCTCCGAGGAGCTGGCCGCGGCGGCGGGGGTCAACTCCGCCAAGCTGCGCAAGGACTTCTCCTACCTGGGCTCCTACGGAACGCGCGGTGTCGGCTACGACGTGGAGTACCTCGTCTACCAGATCTCCCGCGAACTCGGCCTGACCCAGGACTGGCCGGTCGTGATCGTCGGTATCGGCAACCTCGGCGCCGCCCTCGCCAACTACGGCGGCTTCGCCTCCCGCGGCTTCCGGGTCGCCGCCCTGATCGACGCGGACCCGGCGATGGCCGGCAAGCCGGTCGCCGGCATCCCCGTGCAGCACACCGACGACCTCGAGAAGATCATCGAGGACAACGGCGTGTCCATCGGCGTGATCGCCACCCCGGCCGGCGCCGCCCAGCAGGTCTGCGACCGCCTCGTGGCCGCCGGCGTGACCTCCATCCTGAACTTCGCGCCGACCGTGCTGTCCGTCCCGGACGGCGTCGACGTGCGCAAGGTCGACCTCTCGATCGAACTCCAGATCCTCGCCTTCCACGAGCAGCGCAAGGCCGGTGAGGAGACCGCCGCGGGCGACGGCGCCCTGCCCGCCGCCGCGTCCCGTGGCGCGGCCGCCGACGACTCCGCCGACCAGGGGCCCGACGGGGACGTCCCCGCCGTGATGCCGGCATGAGTCTCCTCGTCGTCGGACTGAGCCACCGCAGTGCCCCGGTCAGCGTGCTGGAGCGGGCCGCGCTGAGCGCGGACGCCCAGGCCAAGCTGGTCCAGGACACCGTCGCCGCCGAACCCGCCGGCGAGGCCGCCGTGCTCGCGACCTGCAACCGCATCGAGCTGTACGCCGACGTGGACAAGTTCCACGCCGGTGTCGCCGAGCTGTCCACGCTGCTCGCCCAGCACAGCGGGGTCGGCCTGGAGGAACTCACCCCGTACCTCTACGTGCACTACGAGGACCGGGCCGTCCACCACCTGTTCTCGGTGGCCTGCGGGCTCGACTCGATGGTCGTCGGCGAGGGGCAGATCCTCGGCCAGATCAAGGACTCCCTGGCGCGCGCCCAGGAGCTGCACACCGCGGGCAAGCTGCTGAACGACCTGTTCCAGCAGGCCCTGCGGGTCGGCAAGCGTGCCCACTCCGAGACCGGCATCGACCGCGCCGGCCAGTCCCTGGTCACCTTCGGCCTGGAACAGCTCGCCGTCGGCACGTCCGTCCCCGAGTGGGCCGCGGGCAAGAAGGCGCTGGTCATCGGCGCCGGCTCGATGTCGTCCCTGGCCGCCGCGACGCTCGCGCGCGCCGGGGTCGCCGAGGTCGTCGTCGCCAACCGGACCTTCGAGCGGGCCGAACGGCTCGCCGGGATCCTCACCGAGTCCGACGAGAACGAGGTGACCGCCCGCGCCGTGCGCATGGACGCGGTCGCCGACGAACTGACACGTGCCGACGTCGTCGTCTCCTGTACCGGGGCGACGGGCCTGGTGCTCACGGCGGAGGCGGTCGCGCACGCGGTCGAGGGCCGTACCGGAGCCCCCGCCGCCGACGCCGGTGCCACGGCAGCGCGGCCGGAGGCCGTGCAGCCCGAGGCCCCCGCACGGTCCACCGGCACGGGCGCCGACGAGAACTGCCCGCTGGACCTGGCCGCCGTACAGCCCGGCTTCTCCGTCATGGGCGAGGCCGCCGTGGCCGGCCTGGACGCGGCCACCCTCGAACAGCACGCGGCCTGGGTCGCGGGAGGCGCCGTCGACCGGCGGGACCGCCGGACCCCGGAAGCGGACGCCGAACTGATCACCGCGCTCGCCGCGACCGCCGCCACCGTCGGCCGCATCCCCGAGCGGCGCAGGCCCGAGCCGGTCGCCGAGCGGCCCGCTCCCTTCTTCTTCCTGCTCGACCTGGCCATGCCCCGCGACATCGACGCGGCCGTGCACCGGCTGGCCGGGGTCCGCCTGGTCGACATCGAGTCGCTGGCGGAAGCGTCCGCCGACGCGCCGATGGCGGCCGACGTGGACCAGGTCAGGCGTATCGTCTCCGACGAGGTCGCGGCCTTCGGGGCGGCACAGCGGGCGGAGCGCATCACGCCCACCGTCGTCGCGCTGCGCACCATGGCCGCCGACGTCGTCGCCAGTGAGATCGCGCGCCTCGACGGCCGCCTGCCCGGCCTGGACGAACGCCAGCGCGGCGAGATCCGCCAGGCCGTGCACCGGGTCGTCGACAAGCTGCTGCACGCGCCGACCGTACGGGTCAAGCAGCTCGCGGCCGAGCCCGGCGGCGCCGGGTACGCCGACGCGCTGCGCACCCTGTTCGACCTCGACCCCGAGACGGTGGCCGCCGTCTCCCGGGCCGGGGACAGCACAGACACGAAGGACCGACCGGCATGACTGAGAAGGCGTTGCGGCTGGGGACCAGGCGGAGCAAGCTCGCCATGGCCCAGTCCGGGCAGGTGGCGCAGGCCGTCCGCCAGGTGACCGGGCGGCCCGTCGAGCTGGTCGAGATCACCACCTACGGCGATGTCTCCCGCGAGGCGCTCGCGCAGATCGGCGGCACCGGCGTGTTCGTCACGGCGCTGCGCGACGCGCTGCTGCGGGGCGAGGTCGACTTCGCGGTTCATTCGCTCAAGGACCTGCCGACCACGCAGCCCGAGGAGCTGGTCCTGGCCGCCGTACCGGTGCGCGAGGACCCGCGGGACGTGATCGTCGCCCGGGACGCGCTGAAGTTCACGGACCTGCCGCGGGGCGCGCGCGTCGGCACCGGTTCGCCGCGCCGCATGGCGCAGCTGAACGCGTACGCCCGCACGCACGGCCTGGACATCGAGACGGTCCCGATCCGCGGCAACGTCGACACGCGGATCGGATACGTCCGCGACGGCGAACTGGACGCGGTCGTCCTGGCCGCCGCCGGACTGAACCGGATAGGCCGGATCGACGAAGTGACCGACTTCCTGTCGGTCGACACGGTTTTGCCCGCCCCCGGCCAGGGGGCCCTGGCGATCGAGTGTGCCGCGGGCAACGCGGACCTCGTCGCCGCGCTCGGTGCGCTCGACGACCCGTTCACACGGGTCGCCGTCACCGCCGAGCGGTCACTGCTCGCCGCCCTGGAGGCCGGTTGCAGCGCACCTGTGGGCGCGCTGGCCGACCTTCTGGCCGACGGGCAGACTGTCAAGGAAATGCGCCTGCGCGGCGTCGTCGGCACGACCGACGGCACCCGCATGGTGCAGCTGTCCACCACCGGTCCCGTGCCCCAGACGCACGACCGGGCGACGGCACTCGGTCGCGAACTCGCCACCGAGATGCTCGCCCAGGGCGCGGCCGGTCTGATGGGGGAGCGAGCACATTGAGCCCCACCACCCTTCCCGCCGGTCCGGAACACGGGCACGTCACCTTCCTCGGTGCCGGACCCGGGGATCCGGGACTACTGACTCTGCGCGCCGTGGAGGCGCTGTCGACCGCGGACGTCCTGGTCGCCGAGCACGAGGTGCTCGACGTCATCCGGACGCACGCGCGGCAGGGCGTCTCCGTGGTGCAGACGGACGCGGACTCCGCGATGTCCCCGCCGGGCACGGGCACGCCCCAGCTGACGGTCGTTGACGGCACGTCAGCACCCGTCGCCGTCCCGGCCCCCGCCCGGGATGCCGCTCATCTTGTCATGGAGGCCGCGCGCGGCGGCAGGCGGGTCGTCCGTGCGGTGTCCGGGGACCCCGGACTCGACACGTACGCGGCGGAGGAGATGCTCGCCTGCGCCGCCGCCGGGGTGCCCTTCGAGGTGGTCCCCGGTGTCGCGGCGGCGGTCGGCGTGCCCGCGTACGCCGGTGTGCCGCTGCGGGACGCGCAGGGCGCGGACGTCCGCTTCGTGGACGCCCGCACCGCCTCCGAACGGTGCTGGACGGAGGTGGGCGCGTCGGACGGCACGGTGGTCGTCTCGACGACCCTGGACTCGGTCGCCGCCGCGGCGGGCGAACTCGTCTCGGCGGGCCGCAAGCCGGACACCCCGCTGACGGTGACGGTCGCCGGCACGACGACCCGGCAGCGGACCTGGACGGCGACGCTCGGCACGATCGCGCAGACGCTGAAGCAGGCGAAGGTGCTGCCGTCCCCGGACGGCGGCCGGCCGGTGATAGCCGTGGTCGGCGAGCGTTCCGCCGCCGCCCGGCGCGACCAGCTGTCGTGGTTCGAGTCCAAGCCGCTGTTCGGCTGGAAGGTGCTCGTGCCGCGCACGAAGGAGCAGGCGGCGTCGCTCTCCGACCAGCTGCGGTCCTACGGCGCGGTGCCGCACGAGGTCCCGACGATCGCGGTGGAGCCCCCGCGCACCCCGCAGCAGATGGAGCGTGCGGTCAAGGGCCTGGTGACGGGCCGCTACGAGTGGATCGCGTTCACCTCCGTCAACGCGGTGAAGGCGGTCCGGGAGAAGTTCGAGGAGTACGGCCTCGACGCGCGCGCCTTCGCGGGCATCAAGGTGGCCGCGGTGGGCGAGCAGACCGCCAAGGCGCTGATCGCCTTCGGCGTGAAGCCGGACCTGGTGCCGAGCGGCGAGCAGTCGGCGGCCGGCCTCCTGGAGGACTGGCCCCCCTACGACCCGGTCTTCGACCCGATCGACCGTGTCTTCCTGCCCCGGGCCGACATCGCGACCGAGACCCTGGTCGCCGGTCTGATCGAGCTGGGCTGGGAGGTGGACGACGTCACGGCCTACCGGACCGTGCGCGCGTCGCCGCCGCCGGCGGAGACCCGCGAGGCGATCAAGGGCGGAGGCTTCGACGCGGTCCTCTTCACGTCCTCCTCCACGGTGCGCAACCTGGTCGGCATCGCGGGCAAGCCGCACAACGTCACGGTGATCGCGTGCATCGGCCCGGCGACCGCCAAGACCGCCGAGGAGCACGGGCTGCGGGTCGACGTGATGGCCCCCGAGCCGTCCGTGCACAAGCTGGCGGAGGCGCTGGCGGACTTCGGCCTGAAGCGGCGCGCCGCGGCGCTGGAGGCGGGTGACCCGGTGACCCGGCCCAGCGAGCGGAGGCCGGGGGCGCGCAGGCGGAGGTCTACGACCTGAGGTAAGGCGGAGCGTGCCTTCCGGCGCGCTCCGCCCGGTCGTTGTCGTGGCCGACTGCTCTCCGGAACGGCTTGCGGGGTCGTAAGCCGCCCCTCCCGGCCCGACATCGCGTCGGCAAAGGCGCAGGCCCGGCGGGCGTAGCGTAGAGGGCATGACGAAGTACGGATCCTTCCCCGGTACGCGTCCCCGACGGTTGCGCACCACCCCCGTCATGCGCCGCATGGTCGCCGAGACCCGGCTGCACCCCGCCGACCTCATCCTCCCCGCGTTCATCCGGGAGGGCGCCGCCGAGCCGGTGCCGGTCGCCGCGATGCCCGGCGTCGTGCAGCACACCCGGGACAGCCTGAAGAAGGCCGCGCTGGAGGCCGTGGAGGCCGGGATCTCCGGGATCATGCTGTTCGGCGTGCCGGAGGAGGCCAAGAAGGACGCCCAGGGCACCACTGGCACCGACCCGGACGGAATCCTCCAGGTCGCCCTCCGCGACGTCCGGGCCGAGGTCGGCGACGACCTGCTCGTCATGTCCGACCTGTGCCTGGACGAGTTCACCGACCACGGGCACTGCGGGGTCCTGGACGCCGAGGGCCGTGTCGACAACGACGCCACCCTGGAGCGGTACGCCGAGATGGCCCAGGTGCAGGCCGACGCCGGCGCCCACGTCGTCGGGCCCAGCGGGATGATGGACGGCCAGATCGGTGTCATCCGGGACGCGCTGGACCAGATCGGCCGCGAGGACGTCGCGATCCTCGCCTACACCGCCAAGTACTCCTCGGCCTTCTACGGCCCCTTCCGCGAGGCCGTCGCCTCCTCCCTCCAGGGCGACCGCAAGACCTACCAGCAGGACCCGGCCAACTGGCGTGAGTCCCTGCGGGAACTGGAGCTGGACCTCGCCGAGGGCGCCGACATGGTGATGGTCAAGCCGGCCGGGCCCTACCTCGACATCCTCGCCCGGGTCGCGGACGCCGTGGACGTGCCCGTCGCCGCCTACCAGATCTCCGGCGAGTACTCGATGATCGAGGCCGCCGCCGAGAAGGGCTGGATCGACCGCGACCGGGCGATCTTCGAGACCCTGACCGGCATCAAGCGGGCCGGGGCGCGCACCATCCTCACCTACTGGGCCACCGAGGCGGCCCAGAAGCTGCGCCGGTCCCCGTTCACCAGTTGAGGGCGTCGTCCCTGTCCTGCTGCCAGTACGTCACCTTCAGCGAGCTGTCGTAGTAGACGCCCTCGGCCGGCAGGGACGGCGTCGCGGACGGGCCGCCGCTGCTGTTCGGGGTGAGTCCCTGGAATCCCACCGTCAGCCTGCGCGCCGTCATCCCGCCCGTGCCGCTGCCGTCGGCGGCCGACAGCAGCACCCCCGCGTATCCCGACTCGCCGGGCGCCAGGGACACCACGGCCTGCGGCTGGGTGTCCCGGTCCGCCTGCGGCACCCACTGCATCTGGTCGAAGCGGAGCACCGGGTAGTACGGCAGCTCGCAGGTCCTGCCGCCGGTGTTCTTCACGGTGATCAGCATGTGGTTCAGTGGCCGGGCGACCGGCTGCGCGGTGACGGTCGTGTTCGCGCCGTTGCACAGCACCACGGAGGCGCCGGCGCTGCCGGAGGTGCCGGTGCGGGTGCCGCCCTGGGTGCCGCGCGCGGCGGGGGAGGCGCTCGGCCGCGCGTCGGGTGCGTGGGTACGGGCCACGGGCGCGCCGTTCGCCGTACGGCCCCCGGCGGCGGCCTGGGGCGTCCGCGCCGCGGCCTCTCCCGACGCGGCCTTCTCCGCCGACGCCACCGGCGTCGTCGGCCGGGCGGCGCCCTCGTCCTCGGTGCCCGTCCCGTTGCCGCACGCCGTGAGCGCGAGGGCGGCGACGGCGGTGCCGGTGGCGGTGAGCAGACGGATGTGGCGCATTCGCATGGCAAGTCCTCTTTGGGGCTGGGCCGGTTGACGTGCTTGGATGACCCCAGCCTGTGGGCCGGTCCGTCCCGGCGGCCGGCAACGGCCGGACATCCGGGACGCTGGAACGCCCACACCGGCTGTGACCTGCGGGAACAGTCCCTCCCTGGAACGCCCGGGTGGGACGAGGGGGACGGAGAAACGGTGTCGGACGGCACGTCGGAAAGCGGATTCGCCGAGCTGCTGCGGGAGTTGAAGAACCGCTCCGGGCACAGCTACGGCACGCTCGCCAAACGGCTGCACCTGAGCACGTCGACGCTCCACCGGTACTGCAACGGGGACGCCGTACCGGCGGACTACGCGCCCGTCGAGCGGCTCGCCCGGCTGTGCGGGGCCACGCCCGGGGAACTCGTGGAGCTGCACCGGCGGTGGGTGCGGGCGGACGCGTGGCGGGGACGGAAGGAGCCCTCACCGCCGGCGGTGACGGAGCCGTCACGGAGCCGGAGCCGGAGCCGGTGGCGGTCACGGAGCCGGTGGCTGAACCCGACCCGGCACCGGCGGCCGGAGCCGCACCCCGGCGCCGCCGCCCCGTCGCCCTCCTCGCCGCCCTGACCGTCACCGCGCTGCTCGGCACCGTGGCGGTCGTACTGAACCTGCCCTCCGGGCACTCCGGTGACGGAGCGCGGGACGGCCGGGAGAGCCGGGACGGCAAGGGCACCACGGCCACCTGGGAGGCCGCCGCCCGGGACAGCGCACCGCCGGAGCCGACGGCCGCCGGCCCCGAGCCGCACCGGTCCGCCAGCCGGTCCGCCTCCCCCTCGCCCAAGGCCCCCGCCGCCCGCGGCGGAACCCCGGCGGGCGGCCCGGCCGCCGCCACGACCGGGCGGACGACGGCCGCCCCGCCCCTCACGGTCACCACCCACCCCTACAGCTGGGAGAGCCCCTGCTCCCAGCACTACCTGATCGACCGGCCGCCCACCGCCGTCGCCCCGCCGCCGCTGGAACAGGACGCGCCCGCCTGGGTGGACGTGCACCAGGCGGTCTCGGCGGGGGAGCAGTTCGTCACCTTCACCGTGCAGGGCACCGGCGACGACACCGTCGTCCTGGAGAAGCTGTCCGTGCGCATGGCGGGCAAGCGCTCCCCGCTCGCCTGGAACGACTACGCCATGGGCTATCCCGGCGTCGGCTGCGGCGGCGGCGTGCCGACCCGCTCCTTCACCGTCGCCCTCGACGCGATGCGCCCCGCGCCCGTACCGGAGGCCGGGAGCCGGAACTTCCCGTTCAAGGTGAGCCGGGCAGACCCCGAGGTCTTCCACGTCACCGCGGACGCGTCCGCCTACGACGTCAGCTGGTACCTGGAGCTGTCCTGGTCCAGCGGTGACCGGCACGGCACGCTGGTGGTCGACGACGCCGGCCGGCCGTTCCGCACCAGCGGCGACAACGGCCGGCCCGCCTACGCCTTCCCCCTCGGCGGCGAGAAGTGGCGTCCGGCGTCGGAGGTGGACTGACGCCTGCGGCTCACTCCCACCAGAAGGCCCAGCTCGTGGCGCCGACCAGCTCCTTCGCGTACGCCCCCACGCTCCCCGGGCCGCTCTGCACCACGGCGTTCGGGCACAGGGCGTAGTGCTCGGCGGCCAGCACCTCGGCGTCGTCCAGGCCGGTGGGCGGCGCCGCGACGGACACCACCAGCACGTCCGGTCCGAGCGCCACCACCCGGACCCCGAACCGGTCCTCCCACGACCGCAGCACCGCGCAGATCCGGGCCACGTCTCCGTCGTGGTCCAGGGTGCCGGTCCAGCCGATCGCCGCGGGTATGTCCGCGGACCGGCGGGCCGGCACGAGGGCCAGGTGCGGCTCCTCCAGCCACTCGGCCCACGTGTCCGGGTCCTGGTGCAGCGCGTCGGCGACCTGCGCGGCCCGGCTGCCCGGATCGGCGGCCAGGAGCCCGGCCGGGGCGAGCCCCGGCCACGGGACGCCGAACGGCTCGGTCTCCTCGCCGCCCTGCCCGCCCGTGGCCTCCGCCCAGTACTCCGACAGCACCTCCGCGGCCTCGTGGTCCCCCGGGTACGACGCCTCGCCCGGCAGCAGCACCCAGTCCTCCGGCCCGGTCCGGCAACCGGCCATGTCCACCAGCACCGGCAGCAGCCCGGCACGGGACGCCGGCGCACCCAGCGCCTTGAAGGTGCCGGGCGAGGAGGGCTTCTCCGCGTGCCACAGCAGGGGCTCGTGCCAGGGGCCGTCGTCCGTCTCGTGCACCAGTCTTCCGGGCGGCAGCCGAAGGCCGAGGGAACGCCCACTGGGGTCGGTGGCCAGCTTGGGCAGCGGGTTGGGAAGAGTCGCCATGCCGGTGACTGTAAAGCCCGCCACTGACAACGCCGTTGAGCTGCGCGGCCACCCTGGCGGGCCCGTCGTCCGGCCCGGTGTCAGACCAGGGTCGTGATGCAGAACGGGTGCCCCGCCGGGTCCAGCAGGACCCGCCAGCGGTCCGGCTGCGGCTGGTCCTCCGGCTTGGTCGCGCCCAGCTTCAGCAGCCGCTCCTCGGCCGTGTCCAGGTCGTCCACGCCCACCTCGATGTGGGCCTGCTTCTCCTGGTCCGGGTCCGGCCAGGTGGGGCGGCGGTAGCCGGCCAGGCGGTTGAAGCCCAGGCCCGGCGCGCCGTCCTTGCCGCCCAGGAAGACGAAGTCGTCGGAGGCGTAGGCGACGGGGAGGCCGAACATCTCGCCGTAGAACCGGGACAGTCCGGCCGGGTCGGCGCAGTCGAAGGTGACGGCGGCGTAGCGGAAGACGGGTGCGGAAGCGGTGTCTGTGCTCATGGGGACGACCGTAGGACACGACCCGGACAGCTTCGGTCCTGGTCGTGCGGCCCGGTGTGGAAAACTTCCGCCCGTGCTCAGCGCCTCCGCCCGTCTGCTCCGCCTGCTCGCGCTGCTCGCCGCCCGGCCCTCCTGGACCTGTGCCGAGCTGGCCGGGCGCATGGCCGTCACCGACCGCACGGTCCGGCGGGACATCGCCCGGCTCCGCGAACTCGGGTACACCGTCGACTCCGACGCCGGCCCCTGGGGCGGTTACCGGCTCCGGGCGGGCTCGCGCGTGCCGCCGCTGATCCTCGACGACGAGGAGGCGCTGGCCGTGGCCGTGGGGCTGCGGGAGGCGGCGCTCGGCGGCGCGCTGGGCGGCGACCAGGCGGCCCTGTCCGCGCTGCTGAAACTGCGGCAGGTGCTGCCGCCCCGGATCGCCGAGCGGCTGGCCGAGTGGGACGACGCCCTCGTACGGCTCCCCTGGCCCGAGGAGCCACGCATCCGGCCCGGCATGCTGCTGGAGCTGGCCGCCGCCTGCCGGCGCGGTGAGCGGGCCCGGCTGTCGTACCGCGACGGACAGGACCGGCACACCGTCCGGGACGTCGACCCCTACCGGCTCGTGCACACCGGCCGGCGCTGGTACTTCGTCGCCCGGGACGTCACCCGGGGCTGGCGGACCTTCCGTGCCGACCGGGTCGAACGGCTCCGGCCCACCGGCCGCCCCGTGGAGATCACCGACCCGCCGGACCCGGCCCAGCTCGTCTCCCGCAACACCGCCAACGGCCCCTACCCGCTGTCGGCCACCATCCGGCTGCCGCTGCCCCTGGCGGACGCGCTGCGGGTCGTACCGGCCACCGTCGGCACCCACCGCGCCGACGGCCCGGACACCACCCTCGTCGACATAGGCGGCCCGGACCCGGACGGCCTCGCCCGCTACCTGCTGGGCCTCGCCACCCCCCTGCGCGTCCTCGCCCCGGACGCCGTACGGGACGCCTTCGTGCGCCGCGCCCGGGAGCTGCTGGACGCGCAGACGGCCGACGGCCCGCCCCCGGAGTGAGGGCGGGCCGCCGGCGTCGTACCGCGCCGGGTCAGAGCTTCTCGGGCGTGCGGATGCCCAGCAGGGCCATGCCCCGGTGCAGGGTGCGGGCCGTGACGTCGCACAGGAAGAGGCGGTTCTCCACCTGCGCCGGGGTCTCGGCGCGCAGCACCGGGCACTTGTCGTAGAACGACGTGTACAGCGACGCCACCTGGTACAGGTACGCCGTCAGCTTGTGCGGGGCGTACTCCGCGGCTGCCTCCCGGACCGTCTCCGCGAAGGAGTCCAGGTGCAGGCCGAGGGCCCGCTCCGCCTCGTGCAGGGGCAGCTCCGGGTGGGCCGCCGGGGAGACCTCGCCGGCCTTGCGCAGGATCGACTGGATACGGGCGTACGCGTACTGGAGGTAGACGGACGTGTCGCCGTTCAGCGAGACCATCTGGTCCAGGTCGAACTTGTAGTCCCGGTTCGCCGACGTCGACAGGTCCGCGTACTTCACCGCGCCGATGCCCACCTGGGCGCCCCGCTCGGCGATCTCCTCCTCGGACAGCTCCTGCGCCTTCTCCCGGACCACGGCCGACGCCCGGTCGATCGCCTCGTCCAGCAGGTCGACCAGGCGGACCGTCTCGCCCTCACGGGTCTTGAACGGCTTGCCGTCCTTGCCGAGGACCGTGCCGAAGGCCAGCTGCACCGCCGTCACGTCGTCGTTCAGCCAGCCGGCCCGGCGGGCGGTCTCGAAGACCATCCGGAAGTGCAGGGCCTGCCGGGCGTCCACCACGTACAGCAGGGTGTTCGCCTTGAGGTTGAAGACGCGGTCGCGGATCGCGGAGAGGTCGGTGGCCGCGTAGCCGTAGCCGCCGTCCGACTTCTGCACGATCAGCGGGACCGGGTTGCCGTCCGGGCCCTTGATGTCGTCGAAGAACACGCACAGCGCGCCCTCGGAGCGGACCGCGACACCGGACTCCTCCAGCAGCCGGCAGGTCTCGGCCAGCATGTCGTTGTAACCGGACTCGCCGACGATGTCCGCGTCCCGGATCTCCATGTCCAGCTTCTCGAAGACGGAGAAGAAGTAGATCTTCGACTCGTCCACGAACTTCTGCCACATGGCGAGCGTGCGCTCGTCCCCGGCCTGGAGGTCGACCACCCGGCGCCGGGCCCGCGTCTTGAACTCCTCGTCGGAGTCGAACTTCCTCCGCGCGGCCTTGTAGAGGCGGTCGAGGTTCGACATCGCCTCCTCGCCCGTCACCCGGGCGTCCTTGTGGTCCAGCTCGTGCGGGTGCTCGTCCAGGTACTGGATGAGCATGCCGAACTGGGTGCCCCAGTCGCCGATGTGGTGGCGGCGGACCACGTTCTCGCCGGTGAACTCCAGCAGCTGCACCACCGAGTCGCCGATCACCGCGCTGCGCAGGTGACCGACGTGCATCTCCTTCGCCACGTTCGGCTGCGCGTAGTCGATCACCGTGGTGCCGGGCTGATCCGCGAACGGCACGCCGAGGCGGCCCGTCTCGTCCGCGTACCGCGCGGCCAGGTTGGCGGTGATCGCCTTGTCCGCGACCGTGATGTTGAGGAAGCCGGGCCCGGAGACCTCGACGTCCTGGATCACGTCACCGGTCACCACGCGCGAGACGACCTGGGTCGCCAGCTCCCGCGGGTTCGCCTTCGCCTTCTTGGCCAGGGCCAGGATGCCGTTGGCCTGGAAGTCGGCCCGGTCGCTTCGTCGCAGCAGCGGGTCCGCGCCGGCGGCCTCGGGCAGAGTGGCCGAGAGGGCGGACGCGAGGTGCTGCTGGACGTTGTCGCTGAGGGACGTGACCGAGGCCATAGGAGTGGGTGCCGTTCTCCTCGTGGGGATGGATAGACCCGGCCAGTATCCCACGGGGGGTAAAGCCGTTTTCCCGGGCGCGAGCCGGTCTGTGAGAATGGGGTGTCACCCCGTTCAGAAAGAAGGACGTGCCGATCGTGGCTCAGAGCACCGAGACCACCGACTGGGTCTCCCGTTTCGCGGATGAGGTCATCGAGGAGTCGGAGCGCCGGGCCCCGGGCAAACCGGTCGTCGTCGCGTCCGGACTCTCCCCCTCCGGTCCGATCCACCTCGGCAACCTCCGCGAGGTCATGACCCCCCACCTCGTCGCCGACGAGATCCGCCGCCGCGGCCGCGCGGTCCGGCACCTGATCTCCTGGGACGACTACGACCGCTACCGCAAGGTGCCGAAGGGCATCGCCGGGGTCGACGAGGAGGCCTGGGCCGAGCACATCGGCAAGCCGCTGACCTCCGTCCCGGCGCCCGAGGGCTCGCCGCACCCCAACTGGGCCGAGCACTTCAAGGCCGCGATGATCGAGTCGCTCGCCCAGCTCGGCGTCGAGTTCGACGGCATCAGCCAGACCGAGCAGTACACCTCCGGCGCCTACCGCGAGCAGATCCTGCACGCCATGCGGCACCGCAACGACATCGACGCGATCCTCGACCAGTACCGCACGAAGAAGACCCCGAAGAAGCAGCAGCAGAAGCCCCTGGACGAGGCCGAACTGGAGGCCGAGGAGGGCTCCGGCGCCGCGTCCGAGGACGACGGCAGCTCCGGCTCCGCCGGGTACTTCCCGTACAAGCCGTACTGCGGCGACTGCGGCAAGGACCTGACCACGGTCACCTCCTACGACGACGACACCACCGAGCTGTCGTACACCTGCACCGCCTGCGGCTTCACCGAGACCGTCCGGCTCAGCGAGTTCAACCGCGGCAAGCTGGTCTGGAAGGTCGACTGGCCGATGCGCTGGGCCTACGAGGGCGTCATCTTCGAGCCCAGCGGCGTCGACCACTCCTCGCCGGGCTCCAGCTTCCAGGTCGGCGGCCAGATCGTCGGCATCTTCGGCGGCAAGCAGCCCATCGGCCCCATGTACGCCTTCGTCGGCATCTCCGGCATGGCGAAGATGTCCTCCTCGCGGGGCGGGGTCCCGACCCCGGGCGACGCACTGAAGATCATGGAGCCGCAGCTGCTGCGCTGGCTGTACGCCCGCCGCCGCCCCAACCAGTCCTTCAAGATCGCCTTCGATCAGGAGATCCAGCGGCTCTACGACGAGTGGGACAAGCTCGCCGCCAAGGTCACCGAAGGTGCCGCCCTGCCCGGCGACGTCGCCGCCTACACCCGCGCCGTCGGCACCGCCGCCGGTGAACTGCCGAAGACACCGCGACCGCTGCCCTACCGCACGCTCGCGTCCGTCGCCGACATCACCGCCGGACACGAGGACCAGGCCCTGCGCATCCTCTCCGAACTCGACCCGGAGCAGCCGCTGGCCGGCCTCGACGAGGCACGCCCCCGGTACGACAGGGCCGAGGCCTGGATCAACACCCACGTCCCCGCCGACCAGCGGACCATCGTCCGCGACGAGCCCGACGCCGAACTGCTGAAGTCCCTCGACGAGCCCTCCCAGCAGTCCGTACGCCTGCTGCTCGACGGACTCGCCGACCACTGGTCGCTCGACGGGCTGACCCACCTCGTGTACGGCGTGCCCAAGGTGCAGGCCGGGTTCCCCGCCGACGCCACGCCCAAGGAACTGCCCGCCGAGATCAAGACCGCACAGCGGACGTTCTTCGCCCTCCTGTACCACCTGCTCGTCGGCCGCGACACCGGGCCCCGGCTGCCCACCCTGCTGCTGGCCGTCGGGCAGGACCGGGTACGGCACCTGCTCGGCGAGTAAGCGGCACGCAGCACGAAGACACGGAGAAGGGGCCCTCCGCCGCGGAGGGCCCCTTCTCCGTGCCGTCAGGCGATGTGGTCCTCCTCCAGCTCCGCGTTGAAGCGGTTGGTGAAGCGGTTGACCATACGGTCGGCCTCCCGCGCGGGCAACGCGATACGGAACGTCGCCTCCACCGCCTCGGCGAACTGGTGCGGAGTGGGCAGGCTGCCGTCGATCGACTTGCGGAAGACCTGGTAGTAGTCCTCCTCCGTCGGGTCCGGCTGCGCGGTGCCACCGCCCTCGCCCAGCTCACGGGTACGGTTCGGGCCCACCGGAATCGGGAAACTGCCGGTCTCCTCCGGGGACGGCTGCTGGAACTGCTCCGGCGGCTGGTCCTCGTACCAGTCCTCGTACTGCTCCTCCGGGGCGTACTGGGGCTCCTGGAGCATCGGGTCGTACGTGGGGTCGTAACCGCCCTGGTACTCGACCTCCCGCGGGGCCTGGAACCAGGGGCTCTGCTCGTCCGCCGGCGGCTCCTGCTCACGCTGCTCACCGGCGGGCCCCACCTGCCGCGGAACAGCCGCCGCCCCCGCGGGACGACCACCCGCGACCACGCCGGGTGCCGCCGCCTCCAACTCCGGCTGCGGGGCCGCGGGCAACAGGGCCGGTTCGATGCCCGCCGCCGCCAGGCCCGCGGGAGCCGTCTCCGCCAGGGGGACGCCGTACCGCGCCAGCCGCAGCGGCATCAGGGACTCCACCGGGGCCTTGCGGCGCCAGGCACGGCCGAAGCGGGACCGCAGACGCGCCTGGTACACGAGACGTTCCTGCTCCAGCTTGATGACCTGGTCGTAGGAGCGCAGCTCCCACAGCTTCATCCGCCGCCACAACAGGAACGTGGGCACCGGGGACAACAGCCAGCGGGTGAGGCGGACCCCCTCCATGTGCTTGTCGGCCGTGATGTCGGCGATCCGGCCGATCGCGTGCCGGGCCGCCTCGACCGACACGACGAACAGCACCGGGATCACCGCGTGCATGCCGACACCCAGCGGATCAGGCCAGGCGGCGGCGCCGTTGAACGCGATCGTCGCCGCCGTCAGCAGCCACGCCGTCTGGCGCAGCAGCGGGAAGGGGATGCGGATCCAGGTCAGCAGCAGGTCCAGGGCCAGGAGGACACAGATGCCCGCGTCGATGCCCACCGGGAACACGTACGAGAAGTTCCCGAAGCCCTTCTTGACGGCCAGCTCACGGACGGCCGCGTACGAACCGGCGAAGCCGATGCCGGCGATGATCAACGCGCCGGTCACGACCACACCGATGAGCACGCGGTGCATCCGAGTCAGCTGCAGTGGCGCGGCCACTCGCACTCCCCTCCCCTTGCGTGTCCTTGCGCGCAACAGAGTGGCACACGTGTACGGCGAACGTGGTGCCGGTCAGCCGCCACGGCCCTCCGCCGGCCGCCACAGCCCCCGGTCAGCTGTCCTTCGCGGCCGACTCGGACGGAGACGCACTCGCGGAGGCCGACTTGGAGGGGGACTTCGAAGGAGCCCCCGAAGGCGACGCCGGCTTCGACGGGGACGCCGGCGAACTCGCCGCACCACCCGCGCCGTTGGCCGACGACACCGACGCCACGACCTCCTTCAGCGCCTTCTCCGCGGCCTTCGTCAGGTCATCGGCGTCCGGCGTCTTCTCACCCGCGAGACCGGCACCGTTGTAGTCGACCGTCACGACGACGTTCTCCACCCGGGCCACGACCGTCTGCTGCTTGAAGAGCCCTTCCTTCTTCGACAGGTCGTACCGCACCGCCGTCGCCTCCGCGCCCGTCCCGGACAGCGGTATCGCCTTGGTGCCCTTCGCGCCGTCCACCGCCTGCGCGTCCTTCACCTGCCGGGCGTAGTACGTGTGCGCCTGGTCGTCACCCGAACCCCGCGTGACATCCGAGTCGAAGCGGAGCAGCGACACGTTCAGCCAGCGGAACTGGGAACCCTTGACACCGTTGTTGTCCAGGCTGTTCCACGAGCACGAGGCACGCGACGACGGCTCGTCCGAACTGCCCTTCCTGCCCGACTTCCCGCTCTTCGGGACCAGATCGGTCAGCGTCTTCCTCGACAGCACCGCGCACGCGTCCGGAAGCTTCCCGTACGCCGCCGCCCGCACGGTCGGCGACGCGCTCGCCGAGGGCTGCGAACTGCTGCCGCCCGAAGACCGCGGGCTGCTCTCCCCACCGGACTTCGCCGTGGAGTCACCGGAGTCCGAGGAGCACGCCGCGGTGATCAGAACCGCCGGAACGGCTGCCGCGCAGACAAGAACGCGGCGAAGGCGCTTGGCTCGCTGGTGTCGCTGGGCACGGTCGTCTCGCTGGGCTGCTCGCTGCATGGTTCCTTCACTCATGACGCTCGGTGTTCGTGCGGGTTCCTGCGGGGCCACGGTACGCGGTGAAGGTCCCGTGCGGTTTCCCTTCGCACCCTTCACGGACGCGGGCCGACGGAACCGGCAAGACCGTCAGCCGCCCAGCGCGTCATCCAGCCGAGAGGCCAGATTACGGGCCCTGTCCTGCATTTCCTTGCTGTCCGGGACCGCACCCATGGCCATCGGCTGCTCCTCGTACTGGATGGTGACGATGACGTTGGACGTGCGGAACACCACAGTCACCGTCCGCTGTTCGGCCGTCGAACCGGACGTGCTGAGCCGGTCGTCCAGATACCCCTCGTCACCGAGGTCGGTCAGCGCACGCGGCTGCAGATCGGCCGGAGTGGCACCGGAGGACGCGTCGGAAGAGCCCGAGGACCCCGAGGAGGCAGGGGAGTTGGAGGAAGAAGGATGCGTCGCGCCCGGCGAGCCCGCACCGCCCGCGGGACCCTTCCCCGACGACGACGCGGACGCGGACGAGGACGCGGTGGGCGTCGGGGGCGAGGCGGGCGGCGCCGAGGAAACCGCCGGCGCCGGGAGGTCGGCGGCCGTCTCCTTGTCCAGGAACAGCTTCCGCGCCTGGTCGTCGTCGCTGACCGTGTTGTCGTACGACACCACGCGCTCGAAGTCGACGGACAGGCGGTCCGTGGCGTCGGCCGACTCGACCTTCCAGCGGCAGCCCACCTTGCGATCGGTGTCGTAGGTCAGCGCGGCGTCGCCCTGGTAGGCCTTGTCCCGCTGCGCCGGGTCGGTGATCTGCTGGATGCCGGGCAGCAGCGCGTCCAGCGTGTCGTGGCCGATCGCGCCGCACGGCTCGGGGAGCGTGCGGTACCTGCCGGGCTGGGCGGCGGCCGCCGCCGAGCCGGCGTCGCCCGGGTTGGCGTTGTCCGCCGGGTCCTTCTCCCCGGAGCCGCTCGTGCAGCCGGCCAGCAGCGCCGCGAGAAGGGCGGCGGTGCCGGTTACGTACGCCTTCCGCTGCACGGTCGGGCTCCTCTCGACGGTGTGCGATCGCTGGTGCTCCAGTGTCCCCGCTGGTTATTCGCTTGCCGCGGCGGGGCGCCCCCTGGAGACAATGTGTATCGCACGCACTGCCGTGGACGCCGGTCCCTTGTCCCTTTTCACCGACCTTGGCGCCGCTTTTGCGTTTTGCTGCTTCTAAGCCTTTTGTTGTTTATTCCGGGGGAATGAGGAAGATATGTCGTACGTGGAGATGCCGGGCGCCAAGGTCCCGATCCGGATGTGGACGGACCCGGCGACGGTCGAGGACGTGGCCCTGCGCCAGCTCCAGAACGTGGCCACCCTGCCGTGGATCAAGGGCCTGGCCGTCATGCCGGACGTGCACTACGGCAAGGGCGCGACGGTCGGCTCGGTCATCGCGATGCGCGGCGCGGTGTGCCCGGCGGCGGTCGGGGTGGACATCGGCTGCGGGATGTCGGCGGTGAGGACGTCCCTGACGGCGAACGACCTCCCGGGGGACCTGTCGCGGCTGCGGTCGCGGATCGAGCAGGTGATTCCGGTGGGGCGGGGGATGCACGACAGTCCCGTGGATCCCGGGCGGTTCCATGGGGTGGCCACTGCCGGGTGGGACGACTTCTGGGGGCGGTTCGACGGGGTGGCGGAAGCGGTCAAATTCCGTCACGATCGAGCAGAGAAGCAGATGGGAACGCTCGGATCCGGGAACCACTACCTCGAGATTTGCCTGGATCAGTCAGATTCGGTCTGGCTCACGCTCCACTCGGGGTCGCGCAACATCGGCAAGGAACTCGCCGAGCACCACATCGGTGTGGCCCAGAAACTCCCGCACAACCAGGACCTGGTCGACCGGGACCTCGCTGTCTTCGTGTCGGACACCCCGCAGATGGCCGCCTACCGCCACGACCTGTTCTGGGCGCAGGAGTACGCCAAGTACAACCGCATGCTCATGATGGCACTCCTCAAGGACGTGATCCGCAAGGAGTTCAAGAAGGCCAAGCCGACGTTCGAACCGGAGATCTCCTGCCACCACAACTACGTGGCGGAGGAGCGGTACGACGGCATGGACCTGCTCGTGACCCGTAAGGGGGCGATCCGCGCCGGATCCGGTGAGTTCGGGATCATTCCCGGTTCGATGGGTACCAGCTCGTACATCGTCAAGGGACTCGGGAACGAGAAGGCCTTCAACTCGGCGTCGCACGGGGCCGGTCGGCGTATGAGCCGCAACGCGGCCAAGCGCCGCTTCACGACGAAGGACCTGGAGGAGCAGACCCGGGGCGTGGAGTGCCGCAAGGACTCGGGGGTGCTGGACGAGATTCCGGGTGCTTACAAGAACATCGACCAGGTGATGGAGCAGCAGCGCGACCTCGTCGAGGTCGTGGCGAAGCTGAAGCAGTTCATCTGCGTCAAGGGTTAGGCATGGTGAGGGGCGCGATGAACGCTCGTCACGCCCCTCAGGTGCTCAGAGCGGCTGTGGGATAACGCCGTTCAGCAGCTTCCAGCGGCGTACATGTACGCGTACTCGGGGACCGTGAGGTCCATGAACCGGTGGGCGTCAGGCTCGCAGTCAGCCACCGGGAAGCCTCCACTTCCTTGCTGGTCAGGTCCTCGGCTGGGATGGCACTCCCCGCCGGGGACCGTCGAGTCGATCGTGTGGCGCGAGCCTAGGGCGGATGTTCGTGCGCTGATCGGGTGATCGAAGAGGTTCGCCCGTGTGGGTTACCCGGCCCCCGGTTCCAGTGAGTCCAGCCAGTGCAGCAGGCGGGTTCCCTCCCTGGTCATGATGTCGGGGTCGCGCAGGGCGTTGGTCAGGAGGGACATGCCCTGGTAGGCCGCGATCAGGGTGAGGGCGTGGTCGTCGGGGTCGGGGACGCCCCAGGTGCGGAACTGGGCGGCGGTCCAGTCCAGGAGGCTGCGGATCACCGCGCCGGCCTCCGCGTCCAGCGTGCCGTCCGCGCGTTTGTCCAGTTCGACGGCGAGCGTGCCGGTGGGGCAGCCGTGGCGGGCGGCGGTCTCGCGCTGGGCGGTCCAGGCCTCGACCAGGGCCTTGAGGCGGTCGCGCCCGGTCGCCAACCGGTCCAGTTCGGCGGTGAGTTCGTCGAGGTGGGCGCGGTGTTCCGCGAGCGCGGCCCGGACCAGTTCGTCCTTGGTCTTGAAGTAGTAGTAGACGTTCCCGACCGGGACGCCGGCCTCGCGGGCGATGTCGGCGAGGGTGGTGCGCTCGACGCCCTGCTCGTGCAGGACCCGGGCCGCCGCCGCCGTGAGTCGCCGGCGCTTCTGGGACGCCTGTGCCCGCCGGTCCACTGAGTTTGTCACCTGACTGACTATAGACAGCGGGGGTGGAGGGTCCTAGGGTTCGAGTCAGTTAGCTGACTGACTCAGTAGGGGGCTGTGATGATCGTTGTGACCGGTGCGACCGGGAACGTCGGGCGTGTGCTGGTGGAGCTGCTGGCGGGGGCCGGTGAGGAGGTCGTGGCCGTGTCGCGGCGGCCGGGGGCCGCGCCGTCCGCCGCCGGGGTGCGGTGGGTCCGGGGCGGAGCCGGGGACGCGGCGGGCATGCGGCCCGCCCTCGACGGCGCCCGTGCGCTGTTCCTCGTCCTCGGGGGCGAGCTGAACTTCCGGGGGGAGAGCCCCGACGCCCTGCTCGACGCGGTCGCGGGCGCCGGGGTCGGACGGATCGTGCTGGTGTCCTCGCAGGTCAGCGCCACCCGGCCGGACGCGCCCTCGCACGCCCGGCTGCGTACCTTCGAGGCCGCGGTACGCACGTCCGGGCGGGAGTTCACCGTCCTGCGCCCCGGCGGATTCGCCTCCAACGCCCTCGCCTGGGCCGATGCGGTCCGCGCCGAGCGCACCGTCTTCGCCCCCTTCGGTGATGTCGCGCTGCCCGTGGTCGACCCGGCGGACATCGCCGCCGTGGCCGCCGTCGCGCTGCGCGAGGACGGGCACGCCGGCCGGGTGTACGAGCTGACCGGGCCCACGCCCGTCAGTCCGCGCGAGCAGGCCGGGGTCATCGCCGAGGCCCTCGGCGAGGAGGTGGCCTTCGTCGAGCTGTCCCGTTCGGCGGCGCACGCCGGGATGGCGCGGTTCATGCCGGAGCAGGTCGTCGCCGGCACCCTGGACGTCCTCGGCGCACCGCTGCCGGCGGAGCGCAGGCCGAGCGGGGACGTGGAGGCGGTCCTGGGCCGCCCGGCCGCGCCCTTCGCCGCGTGGGTGGCCCGGAACCTGCCGGCGTTTGCGTAGCCGGCCGGTTACTTCGCGTGCCGTACGGCGTAGATCATGATGAACGCGATGAAGTGGATGCCGAAGAGGAAGTAGGCCAGGAAGTACCAGACCTGGCGTTCGTTCTTCGTCTCCTGGGCCAGGCGCCGCTTCTCGAAGGTGTCCTCGGTGGGGGGTTCGTCGTCCGTCACTGTTCCCGGTGCACCTTGGTGTTGGACGCCTGGGCGCGCGGGCGCAGGACCAGGAGGTCGACGTTGACGTGGCTGGGGCGGGTCACGGCCCAGGTGATCGTCTCGGCCACGTCGTCCGCGGTGAGGGGCTCGGCGACGCCCTCGTACACCTTCTCGGCCCGCTCCTTGTCCCCGCCGAAGCGGGTCAGCGCGAACTCGTCGGTCTTGACCATGCCGGGGGCGATCTCGACGACCCGGACCGGCTGGCCGACGATCTCCAGGCGGAGGGTCTCGGCGAGGACGTGGGCGCCGTGCTTGGCGGCCACGTAGCCGGCGCCGCCCTCGTAGGTGCCGTGGCCGGCGGTGGAGGAGACGACCACGACGACGCCGTCGCCGCTCGCGACGAGCTTCGGCAGCAGCGCCTGGGTGAGGTTCAGGGTGCCGATGACGTTGGTCTCGTACATCGTGCGCCAGTCCGCCGGGTCGCCGGTGGCCACCGGGTCCGCGCCGAGGGCGCCGCCGGCGTTGTTGACGAGGACGCCGATTGTCTGGAAGGCGGTGGCGAACTCGTCGACGGCGGCGCGGTCGGTGACGTCCAGCTGGTACGCGACGGCGGAGTGGCCGGCCTCGGTCAGTTCCTCGGCCAGGGCCTCGATGCGGTCCTTGCGGCGGGCGGTGAGGACCACGCGGTAGCCGGCCGCGGCGAGCTGCCGGGCCGTGGCGGCGCCGATGCCGCTGCTCGCGCCGGTGACGACGGCGATGCGGGAGGCGGCGGACGGTGCGGCGGTGGCCATGGCTGCTCCTGGGCTGCGGCTGGGCGGTCGTTCGGGCGGTCGGTCGGGCGGTTCCGTCCAGCGTATGTGAGCCTCAGCCGCCGTTTCGCGGCGCCCACATGATGACGGCCATCCCGGCGAGGCAGATCAGCGCGCCGGTGATGTCCCAGCGGTCGGGGCGGTAGCCGTCCGCGACGACGCCCCACAGGATCGAGCCGGCCACGAAGATCCCGCCGTAGGCGGCGAGGATGCGGCCGAAGTGGGCGTCCGGCTGGAAGGTGGCGACGAAGCCGTACGCGCCGAGGGCGAGGACGCCTCCGGTGATCCACAGCCAGCCCCGGTGTTCCCGCACGCCCTGCCAGACCAGCCAGGCACCGCCGATCTCGAACAGCGCGGCGACGACGAACAGGGCGGCGGAGCGGAGGATCGGCATGGGGGCAGCCTCGCACGCCCTGCCCGCGTCACCCGGGGGAAGGCGCCTGGCGGGGTGGTGGAGGGGGGCTGGAATACCCGGGGCGGGGTGACCGTTGGAGGGGTATAGTTGAACGCTCAACAACCTGGAGGGTGAGCGACCATGCAGTTCGGGATCTTTTCGGTCGGTGATGTCACGCCGGACCCCACCACGGGCCGTACGCCGACCGAGCGCGAGCGGATCAAGGCCATGGTCGCCAT